>JAFMKS010000018.1:18594-37894 GCA_017852835.1 Paracoccaceae bacterium | reverse complement strand
TACCGCACAATCGAACTTGCCAATTGGTTGGCACATGTAAAACAGCACGCGGATCGCACGCGGCAACAATGATGGAATAAGACGATGAAATTCACACTCTCTTGGCTGAAAGACCATCTGGAAACGGACGCATCCCTTGATGATATTCTGTATGCTTTGACAGATTTAGGGCTTGAGGTGGAAGACGTCGAAAACCCTGCCGAGCGATTGGCAGAGTTTACCATCGGCAAAGTTGTGCACGCGGAAAAACACCCTGACGCAGATAAACTGCGCGTGTGTCAGGTGGAAACCGACGCGGGCAAAACACAGATCATTTGTGGTGCGCCAAATGCACGTGAAGGCATCACGGTTGTTGTTGCAAAACCTGGTGTCTATGTGCCCGGTATTGATACGACCATCGGTGTTGGCAAAATCCGTGGCATCGAAAGCTACGGCATGATGTGTTCCGAGCGCGAGATGGAGCTTTCGGACGAACATGACGGCATCATTGAATTGCCATCGGGTGAGGTGGGCGATCGTTTTGTCGATTGGTTGGCCGAAAACGATCCTGCCAAGGTGGATACAGTCATTGAAATCGCGATCACGCCGAACCGCCCCGATGCATTGGGTGTCCGTGGGATCGCGCGCGATTTGGCGGCCCGCGGTTTGGGCACGTTGAAAGCGCGGGATACTGACCCGATCAAGGGCACATTCCCATGCCCAATCAACGTGTTGATTGACGCGGATACTTTGGACCAAGCACCCGTCTTTTATGGGCGTGTGGTGCGCGGCGTAAAAAACGGCCCTAGCCCTGCATGGTTACAAGACTGCCTAAAGGCGATTGGTCTGCGCCCGATTTCCACATTGGTCGATATCACCAACTTCTTTACCTATGATCGCAATCGTCCGTTGCACGTCTTTGACGCAGATAAGGTTGCGGGAAATGCCCTGCGCGTGCACCGCGCTGCAGGGGGCGAAACGTTCAAGGCACTTGATGAAAAAGAATACACTTTGGTCGAAGGGATGACTGCGATTTCAGATGCCAACGGCGTTGAAAGCCTGGCTGGTATCATGGGCGGCGAACATTCGGGATGTACCGATGAGACAACAAATGTGTTTATCGAAGCTGCGTTTTTTGACCCCGTGCGGACGGCATACACGGGCCGTGCATTAAAGATCCATTCAGATGCACGTTACCGTTTTGAACGTGGAATTGATCCTGCATGGACCCCAATTGGTTTGGATCATGCAACGCAAATGATTTTGGATTTGTGCGGTGGCGAGGCATCGGATGTGGTGATCGCAGGCGCAATTCCTGATCATTCACGTGCCTATCGCTTGGATACCGATCGCGTGCAATCCTTGGTCGGTATGGAAATTCCTGCCGAGGAGCAGCGCAAGACACTAACCGCACTGGGTTTCGAATTGGATGGGGACATAGCCCATGTTCCAAGCTGGCGCCCAGATGTGTTGGGCGAAGCGGATTTGGTAGAAGAAGTTGCGCGTATCGCATCGCTGACCAAACTGCAGGGGAAACCATTGCCACGCACCACAACAGGTGTGCCCAAGGCGATCCTGACGCCGATGCAGAAACGTGAACAAATCGCGCGCCGCACGATGGCGTCGCTTGGGTATAACGAATGTGTGACCTATAGCTTTATTGATCGCAAATCTGCTGAACTCTTTGGGGGTGGGGATGATGCGACGATGCTGGAAAACCCAATTTCCAGCGATATGAGCCATATGCGCCCCGATCTTTTGGCGGGCCTATTGCAGGCAGCAAAGCGCAATCAGGCGCGTGGGTTTTCTGATATGGCTCTTTTCGAAGTTGGCCCCGCATTCCATGGTGGCGAACCAGAGGAACAAAACCTGCAGGTTGCGGGCCTTTTGGTTGGGCGCACAGGTCCAAAGGATCTTCATGGATCCAGTCGCAGTGTCGATTTGTTTGATGCCAAGGCAGATGTCGAGGCAGTATTGGCCGCACTGGGTGCACCCGCCAAGGTTCAAATTTTGCGCGATGGGTCAAATTGGTGGCATCCGGGTCGTCATGGCCGCATTTGCCTAGGCCCCAAGAAAATGTTGGGGGTGTTCGGTGAAGTGCATCCGAAAACACTGGCCGAAATGGATGTCAAAGGACCCGCTGTCGCCTTTACCATTTGGCCTGCAGAAATCCCAATGCCCCGCAATGCATCGGCCACGCGCCCTGCGCTGCATCTGAATGATTTGCAGGCGGTTGAACGTGATTTTGCCTTTGTCGTTGATGCCAATGTCGAGGCACTGACTCTAGTAAACGCAGCGGCGGGTGCGGATAAGGCATTGATCGAAAACGTGCACGTGTTCGATGAATTCATCGGCGGATCAGTGGGCGAGGGTAAAAAATCACTTGCGATTACAGTACGCCTGCAACCGACGGATGCCACCTTGACCGAAAAAGACATCGAAGCTACCTCTGCCAAGATTGTCGAAAAGGTTGTGAAAGCAACGGGTGGTACCCTGCGAGGTTAAATTTTTGCACTTTCGCCATATGATTGAAAAGCGGCGTGTTTTTGCGTCGTTTTTTTTTGTTATTCACTCAATTGTGACATGTAATTTGAAAAATTCCCATGATGTGTGTGTCATCTATCGCTTAAGCTAGGGTGTGGATGCGGCCCTGAGGAAAACTCAGGGCACCGGTAGGGACAAACAAATGCTACAAGAATTCAAGGATTTCATAGCCAAGGGCAATGTCATGGATATGGCCGTTGGGATTATTATTGGTGCGGCTTTTACAGCGATTGTGAAATCAATGGTGGGGGATTTGATTAAACCCTTTATTGGACTGTTTATGGGCGGTGTGGATTTCACCAACATGTTCATCGTTCTAAGCGGTGAGGGAACCTATGCCTCACTGATCGAGGCGGGGGATACAGGCGCGGCCGTTTTTGCATATGGCGCCTTTATTACGGCTGTGATCAATTTCCTGATCATCGCCTTTGTTGTGTTTATGTTGGTGCGTTACGTGAACAAGGTAAGAGAAGCCGCCGCCAGAGAAGAGGAAGCAGCGCCAGCGCCAGAAGAACCCAAAGGGCCGACAGAATTAGAGGTGCTTTTGGAAATTCGGGACTCACTCAAGAAATAAAATAAGATTCAGTTGAGAGAGAACTTGCCCCCTCGGCCACAACCGAGGGGGTCTTTTTTTAGCTAAGAACAGACTGTGGATCGATTGATGCGATCCCTAATGCTTCGCCCACGGCGGCGTATGTCAGTTGTCCTGCATGCACGTTCAAACCATTCAACAGATGCGCGTCATCTGCGCATGCCCGACGCCAACCTTTGTCGGCCAATGCGATGACAAATGGCAATGTCGCGTTGCCCAGTGCCTGTGTGGATGTTCGCGCAACCGCACCTGGCATGTTCGCCACGCAGTAGTGCATGATGCCGTCCACCTCATAAATTGGGTCTTGGTGTGTTGTGGCGCGCGATGTTTCAAAGCACCCACCTTGGTCAATCGCAACATCCACCAACGCCGCACCTGGTTTCAAATCAGATAGCTGTGCGCGTGTGATCAATTTTGGCGCCGCTGCACCTGGAACCAAAACCGCACCGATGATCAAATCCGCCTGCGCGGCCAGTTCAGCTGTGATCGCCTTAGTCGCATAGGTATTTTTGAAGGTTCCGCCAAAAACATCGTCCAAATAACGCAAACGATTCACGGAGCGATCCAAAACGGTCACATCCGCGCCCATGCCCGCTGCAACCTTGGCCGCCTGTGTGCCAACAACGCCACCGCCAATAACCAACACGCGCGATGGGCTAACGCCAGCAACACCACCCAGTAGGACACCGCGGCCGCCATTTGCCTTTTGCAATGTCCATGAACCAACCTGCGGTGCAAGACGACCTGCAACTTCTGACATTGGCGCCAACAGGGGAAGGCCACCGTTGTTATCAGTGACAGTTTCATATGCGATTGCTGTGCAACCGCTGTTCAACAGGTCCTGTGTTTGATCGGGGTCTGGTGCAAGGTGCAGATATGTGAACAACAATTGACCTTCCCGCAACATGGCACGTTCGCCCGATTGTGGTTCTTTCACTTTTACAATCATGTCTGCACGGTCAAAAACTTCTTTCGCGCTGGCAACGATTTCTGCGCCTGCGGCGATGTAATCTTCGTCACTGAAACCTGCGCCTGTTCCTGCATTGGTCTCCATCACAACTTGATGGCCACGCTCTGTTAGTTCGAACACTGCGCCTGGCATCAGGCCGATACGGAACTCTTGTGGTTTAATCTCTTTTGGGCATCCGATTAGCATGTCACGCTCCTATTGTTGGATTTGGCGCATAGTTGCGTGTTTGAAACGAAATAGGTTTGAAATTATCGTCGAAAAAAAGTATGAAAACAGAAATTTCTTCGAAATACATCTAATAATCGGGAAAATATTCGAAAATATGAAAATAGACGCTACAGATCAACGAATACTGAATCAGTTGCAGCGGCGTGGAAAAATTTCTAACGCTGAACTGGCTGAGGCCGCGAATTTATCTGCATCTGCCTGTCATCGTCGCGTCCAACGGCTTGAGGCTAAAGGCGTGATCAAGGATTATGTCGCCCTGTTGGATGCGCGCAAATCTGGATTTCCAACGACTGTCTTTGTGGAAATCACGCTGTCTGCTCAGGCGGATGAGGTGCTAGAAGCCTTTGAAAAGGCAGTGTCGCGTATCCCCGATGTGTTGGAATGTCATTTGATGGCTGGCAGCGCGGATTATTTGTTAAAGGTTGTGGCCGAAAACACAGATGATTTTGCGCGCATCCATCGTCAACATTTGGCGCGCCTGCCAGGCGTCGCACAGATGCAGTCATCCTTTGCATTGCGCACGGTGTTCAAAACCACGGCCCTGCCCATTTAGTTGTCATTTTGTGTATTAACTGCATATAAAGACGATCCACTGAAACAATCATAAAAACGTAACAAAACGGAGATAAGGAGTAAAATTTGTCGGAGTCGGATAAAATGTCTGAAGAAGAATATCAAAGATCATGGATCGAAGCGGAACTCGAAGAGACGCTGGATGATCTGTTTGAGGCTGAATTTAATCAACCCATTCTGACAGATGAACTGCGAAAAATTTACAAAGATAAGCATCCCGATATGTTGGATCGGCGCACCTATTATTCGAACTTGTTGCGCCTACAGTCCGAGCTTGTGAAACTTCAGGACTGGGTAGAACACACGAAATCCAAAGTTTTGATCATCTGCGAAGGCCGCGATAGCGCGGGGAAAGGCGGGGTGATTAAACGTATCACCCAACGCATGAACCCGCGTGTCGCCCGTGTTGTTGCACTGCCCGCCCCAACCGAGCGCGAGCAAAGCCAATGGTATTTCCAACGTTTTGTTCCACATCTGCCTGCGGGTGGTGAAATTGTTTTGTTTGACCGCTCTTGGTATAATCGTGCGGGCGTGGAACGCGTTATGGGATTTGCCAGTGACGCCGAGGTTGATCAGTTTTTTCACGATGTCCCTGAATTTGAACGTATGCTTGTGCGTTCAGGTATTATTGTCTTGAAATATTGGTTTTCGATCACGGACGAAGAACAACAGCTTCGGTTTTTGATGCGCATCCATGATCCGATGAAACAATGGAAACTGTCTGCGATGGATTTGGAAAGTCGCATCCGTTGGGAGGATTACACCCGCGCCAAAGAGGATATGTTTGCTAAAACCAATATCCCAGAAGCGCCATGGTATATCGTTGAAGGCAACGATAAAAAACGCGAACGTTTGAATTGCATTGAACACATACTTTCGAAAATACCGTATCAAGAGGTCGAACATGAAAAGGTCGATCTGCCAGAACGTGTGTTTAATCCAGATTACGAACGCCGCGTTCTTCCAGACGAATTGTATGTTCCGAAGGTCTATTAAATGATAAGTTGAGGTTTCAACAAAAAAACCCCAGATCCATGACGGATCAGGGGTTAAATTTTGGCCAGTTTGGCGGATGACTTACATCATACCTTCACGCTGTGCTTTTTTGCGCGCCAGTTTACGGGCACGGCGGATCGCTTCTGCTTTCTCGCGTGCTTTCTTAACTGAGGGTTTCTCGAAATGCTGCTTAAGCTTCATTTCGCGGAAAACACCTTCACGCTGTAGCTTCTTTTTCAAGGCACGAAGTGCCTGTTCGACGTTATTGTCGCGAACGCTAACCTGCATGTGGTTTTCACCACCTTTCTAAGTTTGAGTTTGCAATAGTTGCAGGAGGCCTTGCTATAGCAATCTGATCTCCTATTGTCTAGATAGAACCAAAAAGGAGCGCCCGTGGAACAAGCTGAACTTGTTGAAAAGCTATTGGAAGCTGCCGAAATGCACGTTCCATTTGACGGATGGGGGGATGAAACCTTTGTTGCGGCGTGTCGGGATGCGGATATTGACGAATCATTTGCGCGTTTATTTCTGCCTCAGGGTGGGCGCGATTTAGCAGTCGAAGCCCATAAAAAAGGTGATCGTGATATGGTCGCCGCACTCGCTGACATGGATCTGTCCGCGCTGCGCTTTCGCGACAAAATCGCCACGGCTGTGATACTTCGCTTGAAATGCGCAAGGGACAAAGAATCTGTGCGCCGCGCAACGACATTATTTGCATTACCGCCAAATGCGGCCCTGGGGGCGAAATTGATTTGGGGGACATGTGATGCGATTTGGTCAGCGCTGGGCGACCCATCGCGGGATTATAATTGGTACAGTAAACGTGCAACTCTCAGCGGGGTTTATGGATCAACCGTGCTTTATTGGCTGGGTGACACATCAGATGGTGACACCGCGACCCAAGAATTTTTGGATCGCCGCATTGATAACGTGATGCAGTTT
Source organism: Paracoccaceae bacterium (assembly GCA_017852835.1). Taxonomy (GTDB): domain Bacteria; phylum Pseudomonadota; class Alphaproteobacteria; order Rhodobacterales; family Rhodobacteraceae; genus HIMB11. The sequence goes on along the minus strand of JAFMKS010000018.1, from coordinate 31,070 downwards.
GAAAAAGTAAAAGGCCAAATTCGGAAATCCCCCAGCCTGATGAAACTTCTCTCAGGACCGCGTGCCATTTTACACAGGCTCACTGCGCCCGAGGGGCAAACGGATTTGCCAGGGTACATAAACCCCACTTCGAAAGAAAACCAATGATAACGATGAACGCAATTGAAATCACAGCCCCCGGTGGACCAGAGGTGCTGCAATCTTGTACGCGCCCACGGCCCGTTCCAAATGCGGATCAAGTCATTATTCAAGTTGCCTATGCGGGCGTTAATCGTCCAGACGCTTTGCAGCGTGCTGGTCTTTATAATCCGCCTGCAGGTGCCAGTGATCTTCCGGGACTTGAGGCATCCGGAACTGTGGTTGAGGTCGGCGAAAACGTGGCCGACTTGGTTGTTGGGGATCGTGTCTGTGCTCTGCTTCCGGGTGGCGGATATGCGGAATATGTTGCCACACCCGCGGCGCATTGTTTGCCAATTCCAACAGGGCTTTCAATGAAACAGGCGGCCTGCCTTCCTGAGACATTTTTCACCGTTTGGTCCAATGTGTTTATGCGCGGTAGATTGCAGGCGGGCGAACGTATTTTGATACACGGTGGGTCATCTGGAATTGGAACAACTGCGATCCAACTAGCCAATGCATTTGGCGCGCGGGTTTTTGTGACCGCAGGTAGTGATGATAAATGTCAGGCCTGTACCGGCTTGGGTGCAGAACGCGCGATCAATTATCGCGACGAAGATTTTGTGGATGCAATGCGCGCGGTTGGTGGGGCCAATGTGATATTGGATATGGTCGGTGGATCCTATATCCCGCGTAACCTTAAGGCGCTTGCAGATGATGGACGCCTCGTGCAGATCGCATTTTTGCAAGGCCCCAAAACCGAAGTGAATTTTGCGCAATTGATGACACGCCGATTGACATTCACGGGATCAACACTGCGCCCACAATCAGATTTGGCCAAAGCGAAGATTTCCCAACAATTGTGCGATGTGGTTTGGCCTCTCTTGTCGCAGGGGAAAATTGCGCCAGTTATGGATAGTACATTTAAAATGACAGAAGCCGCGTCTGCGCACAGCCGTATGGAAAGTAGTGCGCATATAGGCAAAATTGTTCTGGCGGTTCATCCAGACGAATAAAGGTAGCGAAAATGGCAAAAACGGTAATTATTGAAGAATTTGGCGGATCAGATCAGTTAAAGCTTGTTGATCGTGATGTGGGCGAACCCAAAGCGGGTGAGGTGCGCATCGCACATCGTGCTGTTGGCCTGAATTTCATCGATATCTATCAACGTACGGGCCTTTATCCATTAGAGTTGCCAACGGCACTTGGTATGGAAGCATCGGGTGTTATCGAAGCAGTCGGCGAAGGTGTCACACATTTGAAAGTTGGTGATCGCGCTGCATATGCCGCCATGCCACCTGGTTCCTATTGCGAGGCGCGCGTGATGCCCGCGGCGCAGGTCTGCCCATTGCCTGATGGGGTCAGTTTTGAAGAAGGCGCGGCCATGATGCTGAAAGGGTTAACGGTTCAGTACCTGTTCCATCGCACCACGCCGATCAAAGCTGGGGATACAGTGTTGTTCCATGCGGCTGCAGGTGGCGTTGGTTTGATCGCATGCCAATGGGCGCGCTCGGTAGGTATCAATCTGATTGGAACAGCGGGCACGGATGAAAAATGTGCGATGGCACTGGAGCACGGCGCAAACCATTGCATTAATTATAATGATCAGGATTTTACAACCAAAGTCCGCGAATTAACAGATGGAAAGGGTGTGGATGTCGTTATGGATGCGGTTGGTGCCTCAACATTCGAGGGGTCGCTTGATTCACTAAAACCACTCGGTATGATGATTAGTTTCGGAAATGCGTCTGGCCCAGTTCCGCCGTTTAATATTGGTTTGCTGGGTCCAAAAGGGTCGTTGAAGGTCACGCGACCAACGTTGTTCACGCATATCGCCGATCATGCAACATGTCAGGATATGGCAGCACACCTGTTTGCCAAAGTGCAATCAGGTGACGTGAAAATTCGGATTGATCAGACACATGCATTGGACGACATCCGTGCCGCCCATGACGCGTTAGAAGCGCGCAAAACCACAGGATCAACAATTCTGACTGTCTAAATGTTAGGTAAACGTACCCGCCACGCGCCCTAATAACATAAAGGCGCGTGCAGTGCGTGTTTCTGACAATAGGGAAATCTCAGCCTCGGTTGCGGTGTCTTCGAATTTGGCAAACCCCTTGTCAAATAGACGCAAGAAGTGATGCGCAGCATCGCGAAAAACGGGGTCTTTTTTCATGCGCACATTGGTAAGGGCCAATGAAGAACGATCCCGAATACCACCAAGGGCCGCAATCGTGCGCCCGCGTTCACCCTGTGCAAAACGCCGCCATATTTCGGGGCGTGCCATGTCAGGGCGTAGGTCATCCATGTAAATTCCATCCTGACTTAGCAGGGTCAAAACATCCTGCGCGGCTTGTATCAATTGATTAGTATTGCGATCAGCAAGGGCGCGGCGCAATGCGGCGAACCCTGTTTCATCATTTGCATCCTTTGGGAAATGTAGCGCCTTGATGAAATCTTCGTTCTTCAGCGGTTCGGCTAAAACTTCCACGGGCGTCCCAAGCTCTAGCACAGTTTGCTGTTCCCCTTCCATCGATTGTGGGGCGGCAATTTCTGGCATTGCTCGTTTTGATTGCGCAAGACGAGAGGATGTGAACATCGCAATCGCGGTTTCTGTTTTGCGCTGGCTTTCCGCAATTTGATCCAGACGTTTGTTGACGTTGCCCTCACTCGCTGGGACGCCAGACATCTTTGCCTGATCAATATAGGCTTTACGCAGGGCTTCGACCGCCACGTTCAACCGCTGACTTTCCTGTTTCATGCGCTGGGATGTGCGGATCACCATGACCGAAACCCACAGGATGCAAACTGGCATGAAAATCAACAGGATACTGGTCAGCATACCGGCCGCCAATGTCGCATTGTTCAGCAGGACATAGGCACTGACGCCCAGCCATTGAATGGCCAAGGCAATGCCAACCCATTCAATCAAAAGAGTTGGTTGTTTCTGCGTCCCCAGATAGAGGCCAGCAGGTGTTGAGTTGGTTCCTCTATCGTCGTTCATCCGCGCTTACTCAAGCGTAAACGATATCAAGGATTTCATAGGCCTTTTCGCCACCGGGTGTGCGAACCTCAACACTATCACCAACATCCTTGCCAATCAGTGCACGGGCAATTGGGGATTTGACGTTTAACAAACCCTTTTCAATATCCGCTTCGTGTTCGCCCACGATCTGCCATGATTTTTCTTCGTCAGTATCTTCGTCAACCACAGTCACGCGGGCACCGAATTTGACGGACCCAGACAAATGAGAGGGATCAATCACTTCGGCAAGTGAAATAATGCCTTCCAATTCCTTGATGCGTCCTTCGATAAAGCTCTGCTTTTCGCGGGCCGAGTGATATTCCGCGTTTTCGGACAGATCACCATGTTCGCGTGCCTCTGCAATCGCCTTAATAATATTAGGACGATCTTGGCTCTTTAGCGTCTTTAGTTCTACCTCAAGTGCGGTATGACCCGCAGGTGTCATTGGGATCTTGTCCATGTGTGTTCCGCTGTAAAATAATACCTGTTTACTGATAGTATGCACTGATATCTACGCGATCAAGCCTTTGCAACGTCTAGGGGGAAAATGTGCAAATTTGCGTGATAGCTATTCATGATTAACGCCTAGACGTAAGGAAATGTTACAAAAATTGCGATGAAGTGCCGCAAAGCAGCATTTGGAAGACGCGTTTAGATTGACGCACCCCTGATCGTCAGGGTAACCCATTCATCAACGAAATTTCTGCGACCCGAGGAGGAGGAGCGCCGATGTCTGAATTTGAACGCGAGGCAATGGAATGTGACGTTGTAATTGTTGGTGCTGGACCTGCGGGTTTGTCAGCGGCAATTCGACTAAAGCAACTTGATGCTGATCTAAATGTCGTTGTCCTTGAAAAGGGCTCAGAAGTTGGCGCGCATATTCTCTCTGGTGCTGTTTTGGATCCGTCTGGTTTGTCGCGTTTGATCCCAGATTGGAAGGAAAAGGGTGCACCGCTGAATGTACCTGTGAAAGAAGACAACTTCTATGTCTTGGGTGAGGCTGGGCAAATTCGTTTGCCAAATGCAATGATGCCACCACTGATGAACAATCATGGCAACTATATCGTATCGATGGGGAACGTGTGCCGCTGGATGGCGGAGCAGGCCGAAGCCATGGGTGTTGAAATTTTCCCAGGCATGGCATGTTCAGAGATCGTTTATGGCGACAATGGCGAAGTGAAGGGCGTTGTTGCCGGTGAATTCGGCAAGAACCCTGATGGCACGCCGTCAGACGCCTATGAACCAGGTATGGAATTGCATGGCAAATATGTCTTCTTCTCAGAAGGTGCGCGTGGTTCACTTTCAAAAGAGGTCATCGCGAAATATGGCCTAGATGCAGACTGTGACGTGCCAAAGTTTGGCATTGGGATGAAAGAGATCTGGGAAGTAAAACCAGAAAACCACAACGAAGGCGAAGTGACCCACACAATGGGTTGGCCTTTGGGTTGGAAAAACTCGGGTGGTTCGTTTGTCTATCACTTGGACAATAACCAAGTTTACGTCGGCTATATTGTCGATCTGAACTACAAAAACCCGCACCTGTTCCCTTACATGGAATTCCAGCGCTTTAAGCATCATCCAAAGATTGCGAAATTGTTGGAAGGTGGCAAGCGCGTGGCCTATGGCGCACGTGTCGTGACAAAGGGTGGTTTCCAATCTATTCCGCAAACCGCATTCCCAGGTGGGGCACTGCTTGGCTGTTCAGCGGGGCTTGTGAACTTGCCGCGTATTAAGGGCAACCATAATGCAATGCACTCTGGCATTGAAGCCGCAGAAGCAGCCTATGCCGCGATCCAAGAGGGTCGCGAAGGCGATACACTTGAGGCCTATGACGCAGCACTGCGCGCAGGACCTGTTGGCAAGGATCTAAAAACTGTACGCAATGTTGCCCCACTAAACGGCAAATTTGGCCCGCTTGGCGGCCTAACCCTTGGCGGATTTGATATGTGGTTCCAAAGCGCGTTCAAATTCTCACTCTTTGGTACTGTGAGTCATGGTAAAAACGATGCACAGTCCACTGAAACAGCGGATAAGCACGCCCCAATTGAGTATCCAAAGCCAGATGGTGTTTTGTCATTTGATCGTTTGACCAACGTGTCATTTTCGATGACAAACCACGAAGAAAGCCAACCCGCGCATTTGCAGCTATCTGATGTGAATATCCCAATTTCAGTGAACCTTCCCAAATATGCAGAACCCGCCCAGCGGTACTGTCCAGCGGGTGTTTACGAAGTGGTCGAGGAAGAGGGCCAAGATCCACGGTTTGTTGTGAATTTCCAAAACTGCGTTCACTGCAAAACGTGCGATATCAAGGACCCAAGTCAGAATATCACATGGGTAACGCCACAGGGTGGTGACGGACCAAACTATCCAAACATGTAATCTGTCATTCACAGGTTTCATCGGCAAAAATCACGCGGGACCATGTTTATTCATGTGTCCCGCGTTGTCATTTGTAATTTCTACGCTTAGCTTTACATTATCGAAAATTGAGGGATCAGAAGTTGCAACGCATTTTCGAAATTTCATTGGCTTGTTTAATTGCTCTGTCTGGGTCAGGAGCAATGTCAGACGCCTCGGGGCCATATTTGGCGGCACAAAGCGCGATGCGCGCAAATGATTTCGCGCTGGCCACTCAATACCAATCGCGTGTTTTGACGATGGATCGTGACAATGATGCGACAATGCGGGATTTGTTGTTTTCCTACGTTGCTTTGGGACGTTTGCGCGATGCGATCCCCGTTGCAAATTTGTATTCTGAGCGTGGGGCGGATGATTTTGTCACCAACTTAATCGTATTGCTTGGCCAGATTCAGGATGAAGATTTTGCGGGCCTGACCGCCGCACTTGAAAACGAAGATGAGCTTAGTCTGAACCCCTTCATCCGTGAGGTTGTTAGGGCCTGGGCCGAACATGGGCAGGGTAATGCCAAAGCGGCGCAGCGCATCATTGACGATATTTCGGGCCGTCCAGGATTTGAAACATTTGCGGCCTTTCATCGTGCGATGATGTATCTGGCAGATGGAAAAAACGAAGATGCCTTGGCGGTTTTAGACGGGTTTGACAATACTGCAGGCATTCTAACGGACCGCGCCCTTTTGATTAAAACTGCGTTGCTGCAGCGGATGGGACAATCAGATCAGGCACGCGCATTTTTTGATGCGAACTTTTCCGTGGGAAGTTCACCAGAAAGTGCCGTGATCCTCAGAAATTTGGACCGTAACGAACCCATCGTTTCGGGTTTGCCCAGAACTGTTTCGCAGGCGATGTCTGAAATATTCTTCACGCTGGCTTTGTTCATCCAAGAGCAGGTCGACCCAAGTGCGACACTAGTCTACGCACGCATTGCCGAGGCGTTAAATCCGCAATCGGCCGAGATTAAGTTGTTTGTGGCGGACGTTTTTGAGGAATTGGATCAACATTCCTTGGCCCTACGTGTGTACGAAAAGATCGGAATCGAAGATCCCAAATATTATACTGCTCAGATCGCCAAGGCCAGTGCCATGCGCCGATCAGACCGTGTTGATGATGGTATAGATGTCCTGAACAATTTGACCTCGGCTTATCCAGATGTGCCCGTCGCGCATGCGACGCTGGCCGATTTTTTACGTCGCCAAGAACGTTATGATGAAGCGTTACCTGCCTATAATGCCGCAATTTCCATGTATGAGGCACAAAACAATGTGCGTTGGCAATTGTACTATGCACGCGGGATCACGCATGAACGTCTGAAAATATGGCCGAATGCGGATCAGGATTTTCGCAGTGCCCTTGCACTCAACCCTGATCAAGCAAGTGTGTTGAACTATCTTGGATATTCGTTGATTGAACGCGGTGAAAAGCTGGATGAAGCGATGAAAATGATCACCAAAGCGGTCGAGATCGAGCCGAACTCTGGCTATATCGTTGATAGTTTGGGGTGGGGTAAATTCCGACTTGGTCAATATGAAGACGCGGTCCCTGACTTGGAACGTGCAGCGGAATTGATGGCAACTGATCCGATTGTGAACGATCATTTGGGGGATGCGTATTGGACGGTTGGCCGGAAAAACGAGGCGCGCTTTCAGTGGCGTCGTGCCCTATCGTTCAATCCCGAAGAGATTGAGGAAGCCCGCATTAAACGCAAGCTAGAGGTTGGACTCGATCAGGTGCTAAGCGAAGAAGGAAAGCCCGCGCTTTATGCCGACAAGCAAAACGATTAAAGTCACTGCTTATGCGAAAGTTAACCTAACATTACATGTGGTTGGGCAGCGCGCTAATGGATATCATGAATTGCATTCGCTGGTTTGTTTGACTGAATTTGGAGACCAAATTCACTTGTCGCCTGCGGCTGAGTTTTCATTTCAGGTCATCGGCCCATATGCGGCGGGTATACCTGTGGATGAGAGTAATTTGGTTGTTCAGGCCGCCAAGTTCATGGCGCAAACACATTCCAAATCACTGGATTGTCAAATCATACTGGAAAAGAACCTACCGATGGCATCGGGGATTGGTGGCGGCTCCAGTGATGCGGCGGCAGTGATGAGGGCACTCAGCCAATATTGGTCTGTTCCATTGCCGAATGTGGACGAATTGATTACTTTGGGGGCAGATATTCCTGTTTGCATGAATAAGGGTTTGACCCTGATGCAGGGGGCGGGTGAGGATGTGACGCAACTGTCGACTGCACCGAATTGGGGGTTGGTATTGGTCAATCCCAATGTTGGTGTCTCTACGCCTGCTGTTTTCAATGCGCTGAACTCTAAACAAAATCCACCAATGCAGAATGTGGCAGAAAATTGTGTTGACATTGCATGGCTTGGTGATCAGCGAAATGATTTGGAACCGCCCGCCAAGGCAATGGTCCCAGAGGTTGCAACCGTAGTTGCTGCAATTTCCGAAATCCCACAGTGTCAGGTGGCCAGAATGTCGGGATCAGGTGCCACATGCTTTGGTCTTTTCACGGATATCAAGCGAGCAAATCTAGCAGCAGATTACTTGCAGCAGGCGCATCCAAATTGGTGGGTTGTTGCTACAAAAATGGTTTAAGAAACGCGCGACACCACGTAGATTGCCAAACCCTGTAGGATTGTTTTCAATTCACTATCAGGCAACAGGGATAGGCTTTGCTGTGCCTTATTTGACCAATCCAAGGCATCTGTGCGTGTAGCTTCGATCGCACCAGTTGTGTGCATCAAATTGATGGCGTGTTCTAGATCGCCCTCTCCTTGATCACCTTTTGCGATTGTGCGGGTCCAGAACACGCGATCATGTTCGCCGCCTGCCGCAATCGCCTTGATCAACGGTAGGGTCAATTTGCGTTCGCGGAAATCATCACCGACGTTCTTGCCGATTGATTTCGCATCACCCACCACATCCAACAGATCATCCGCAATCTGAAAGGCAATTCCCAATGCATCCCCATAATCATAAAGGGCCTGACAAATTTCCTCGTCCGCTGTGGAAATAATACCGCCCACCTGAGTTGCTGCCGAAAACAGGGCGGCTGTTTTCCCACGGACTACCTGTAAGTAGGTCTCTTCCGTTGTGTTCACATCCTGTGCCGCGGTCAGTTGCAGAACTTCACCCTCTGCAATTGTGGCAGAGGCATTCGCCAAAACGTCCAAAACACGCAGCGATCCGGTTTCCACCATCAATTGGAATGAGCGAGAGAATAAGTAGTCGCCGACCAATACAGATGATTTGTTATCCCACAATAGGTTCGCAGTTGGGCGACCACGTCGTTGACCACTTTCATCAACCACATCATCATGCAGCAAAGTTGCAGTGTGAATAAACTCAACCGTTGCGGCCAAACGAATGTGATGATCGCCCTGATATCCACACATATGCGCCGCAGCCAAAGTCAGCATAGGACGCAAACGTTTGCCCCCCGCATTCACAAGATGCGCTGTCACTTCGGGTATCCGAGGTGCGTGTTTCGATGCCATGCGTTTTTGGATAAGCGTGTTTACCTCATCCATATCATCCGCCAAAATCCGAGCAAGCGCGTCATGCGGTTTGTTTTGCTCGTTATCTAAGACCATGCGGCACCCCTATTTCTTCACATTTCGTGTGCGGTCCATATATTGGATATATGAAAGAGCTTTTGCGCACCAATGATATCACACTGATTGCATTCACCAAGCACGCGTTGAGTGAGGTTGATATAGCGGTCTTTGAACTGGACGTAAATATGAGTGTTTTGGAAGGTTCGATTGGTATTTTACCCCAGCGTTTGATGGTGATTGATGAAGAATATGAAATTGCCTATGACACCATGATTGAAAATGGGATTGAGGCGCAATTTCTAACATGACGGATCACGTAACGATTGATGATTTTCTGTTAGGCGCGATCAAGGTCGCGCAGCCAAAATCAGGCTATCGCGCGGGAATTGATCCAATCCTGCTTGCGGCGAGCATTCCTGCAAAATCTGGCCAAACGGTTTTGGAATTGGGTTGTGGTGTGGGTACCGCGTCACTTGCGCTTGCTCATCGCGTGACAGACCTAATTATCACCGGGGTGGAGGTTCAGGAGCGATACGCCGAATTAGCGCGACAAAACGCCTATCTGAACAACCTGCCCTTTTCTGTTGTTTGTGCCGATTTGGCCGCCTTGCCAGGTGAAATCCGTGATCAACAGTTCGACCATGTCTTTGCCAATCCCCCATATTTTGACCGCAGCTCTAGCACCCGGTCCGATGACGGTAGTCGCGATCGTGCAATGGGTGAAAGTGACGAATTGGGCATCTGGCTTAGCGTGGCCGCAAAACGGGTGAAACCAAAAGGGTATGCGCACTTTATTTTCCGCACGGAGCGCATGGACGAATTCTTGCGGCTCCTGCCCGATTCGCTGGGTAGTCGGGTGATTACGCCAATTATTCCTAGGCAGGGACGTGAAAGCACATTGTTCATGGCGCATGCGCGGAAAAACGGAAGGGCCGTGTTCCGCCTCGAATCGCCTCTGATCCTGCACAAAGGCGCATTTCATCAACAAGATGGTAAAGATTATTCACAAAAAATATCAAAAGTTTTGCAGGATGGGGATGCGTTAACCGATTGGTTTCGCGAATAACACTTCTTTAGGTAGTGAAAACTTTATTGACACAAGATGCACACGCAGCGTGACAAATGGATTTTCCTGTGCTCCACTAAGCATATAAGTAAAAGGAGACATTAGATGAGTGTAAGCGCACGTGTTCGCGAATTGAAAATAAAACATGAAACTTTGTCACAAACCGTCGAAAAGGCCCAACAATCACCGGGTATCAGCGACATAGATATCAAATCACTCAAGAAGCAAAAACTCCGACTGAAAGAAGAAATAACGCGACTTAGCTCTGGCTAAACTCTCACCCCGCTTTAACCAAGCGGGGTTTTACATTCCAAGAGGCAGTCTTTCGATCGCGTGAAAGCGTCCGCTCTCTCTGTCTTCGCCCAGTAACGCGAGCGAAGCTAAATTAAGCGGCTTATCGAGGAATTTCCGAAACCGTATGTTTACATCATGTTCGAATGCATCAATTTCATCACTTTGAAGCGGACCAGTCAGGGTCATGTGAAATTTGAATTCCTGCATCACATATGGATACCCCCAACGTAACATCAGTGCGTCTTGTTTGGGGGTAAGCCTGCGTTGGCGGTGTTTTTCAATGTCTATGTCAGACAGCGGCGCACGAAACTTGTCGAAGTGTGAAACTGTCGATGCCGCCAATTCCGTCACGTTGTTTGATTGTACATCCTGTGTCATTGCCAAAAACCGACCAAGGCGACTGATTTTTAGAGTGCCACCAGTTGCGGGGGAAACAGTTGGGCAAAACGCGTGAAATGCGTCTTGCAGCTCACCTTGTGTAGAATGCGGTGCCAGCGAGAAGGGCGGTTTCACAGTTGCATGAAACCCGTATTTTCGTGGCCGATCAGTGATGCGATGATGATCGGCAGAAAGCAAAGTTTCTTGTCCCGTTATTGAATTCCAACCAAGCCAGTCAGAGCCAATTTGAAACAAAGGCAGTTCAGGAATGTAGTAAATTGCGTATCTGGAAAAGTTCACGCGCGGTACTCGCAATGCTCAAAAGAGGCTCTTTAGGTGCGTGTCGGTCTAAGAGTATCCCCAACCTCTAGCACTGGAGAAAGCTCAACGATACTGTCGGTATTTGTTTCATTTCCCAGAACGCGATCGGCGACAATTTGCGCGGCGCGTTCTCCAATTTCAACACGACATGCATCCATCGTCGCCAATTGCATGGGCAAACCATGCAGCAACTCCACCCCATTGAATCCCGCCAATCCGATGTCATCAGGAATGCGCACACCCGCATCCAACAAATGCAACAGACCGCCTGCGCCAATCATGTCGTTTGAATAATAAAGAAAATCCAAATCAGGAGAGCGTTCCAACATTTCGCGGGTCATATCACGCCCCTTGGCCAATGCAGAACCACCGGAATAGAATTCTTGGTCTTTTACTTCGATGCCTGCCTTTGCAAGCAACTCGGTAAATCCTTCGAAGCGTTTGCGCGCGCGGTGATCGAGTGGCATTTTCGTTCCCATAAACCCAATCTTGGAATATCCAGCCTCGATAATCGCGTTGGCCATATGCCGCCCCGCACGGCGATGGGAAATGCCCACGGCCGTATCAATGGGTTCACCATCCACGTCCATGATTTGGATGACGGGAATACCTGAACTCGCCAACATCGCTCGGGATGCTTCGGAGTGCTCTAGCCCTGCGATGATCACAGCAGATGGACGCCATGACAACATTTGGTAAAGAACCTTTTCCTCTTTCTCGGGCATGTAATTTGTGATGCCGACAACAGGCTGTAGTTCAGTCCCTTCAAGCACATTGTTCACACCTGTCATGACCTCGGGGAACACCATGTTGGACATGGACGGGATAACAACGGCAACCAAGTTTACCTTTTGCGATGCAAGCGCCCCTGCAATTTTATTTGGGACATATCCCAATTCTTTTGCGGCCTTTAGTACCCGTTCACGTGTGGCCTCTGACACATCGCCGCGCCCTCGTAATACACGGCTGACGGTCATTTCAGAAACACCAGACGCTTCAGAAACATCTCGTAAAGTAAGGGGGCGATTTTTGGGGCCAGTCACGTGGAACCTGCAAATTAGTCTAAGTAGGTTAATTAAATACGTTTTTCGTCTTAAGATAAAGGGTCAAATTTTAGGACTTTAGAGTAAGTCCACGACACAGGTCCTCGCCCACCGTCTTGTTTTCCTGACTTGTCATCTGTCACATTTCTGTTTCAGTGGGCCAGATATCTCAAAATACGGGGTTGTTGTGCCAAATGGGGCAGGTGCGGGTATTGCGGGCTTGGTGGAAAAACCTGATG
>JAFMKS010000018.1:0-18110 GCA_017852835.1 Paracoccaceae bacterium | reverse complement strand
GTGCTGCGGGTCCAACATTTAATGCCATTGCAACTGCGCTTGGCCAGAACGCGCCGCAGATCGAATTCATCCGCGTCCATCATCAACCAGATCATACATTTTCAAACGGCATCTCGAATCCATTATTACCCGAAAATCACGCCGCCACAGCCGATGTCGTGATGGAAAACGATGCCAATCTTGGCGTTGCCTTTGATGGGGATTTTGATCGCTGCTTTTTCTTAGATGAAAAGGGACAGTTTATTGATGGTGAATACATTGTTGGCGTATTGGCAGATGTGTTCCTAGACAAAGTGCCTGAGGCCTCAATCATTCACGATCCGTGTATTATTTGGAACACGCAATCTGTGGTCGCTGCCATGAGCGGAAACGCGGTGCAATCAAAACGGGTCATGCGTTCATCAAACAAATCATGCGCGAAGTGGATGCAGTTTATGGTGGTGAAATGTCGGCCCACCATTATTTTCGCGATTTTGCCTATTGTGACAGCGGCATGATCCCATTGCTGTTGATGATTGAATTGAGAAGCCACACGGGAAAACTACTATCTGAATTGGTGGCTGAACGTATTGCCGCATACCCGAGTTCAGGCAAAGTCAATTTCCGATTGGAGGACCCCAAGGCATCAATCGCCAAAGTGATCGCCGCGTTTGAGAGAACAGCCTAGGGTCGTGATGAAACGGATGGAATCAGTCTGTCGTTCGCGGATTGGCGCTTTAACTTGACCGAACCGGTGGTTCGTCTGAATATCGAGGCCCGGGTAAATCGCGACCTTGTTCGCTCAAAACTTGAGGAAATCACCAAACTTTTACAGGATTGATGGGGCATATTTCGGCACCATGTTGAAATTGCGTCCCCTGTCGCCGTTCGCGTGGGGTGGGGCGTTCTGTGATTTTGCGCCTGATCGGACGTGTATTCTTAAACACAACCTATGGGGAAATGTGCATGAAGTCTCCTTTCAAACTCCATAGATTTGACGTAATTCATCTATAGTTGCAGCCCTGTGGTCACGGTTGAAAGAGGGACCATGAAAGACGTTCAAACACACCTTTCCTTTCTTGAGGCTGAGGCGATTGAGACTATGCGCGAGGTTGCAAAACTGCTGAAAGATGTGGGTCTGATCGTCATCACTGCGTTCATCTCGTCTTTCCGATCCGAACGTCAAATGTTGCGAGATATGATGGCACCGGGTGAATTTGTTGAGGTGTTTGTGGACACACCCCTGTCCGTCTCAGAAGAACGGGACGTCAAAGGCCTTCATGCCAAGGCGCGCTCTGGTCAGCTTAAGAACTTCACAAGGATCGATAGCCCATACGAGGCCCCAGAAACCCCAGAAATCCACATCGACACAACCGCAATGTCAATCGACGATGCCGCAGAGCAAATCGTCAAACAGCTGCTGGGTGAACAGATTAGATTTCTTGCGCTTTTTAAAAGGCTTAGGTAACCCTAGAAAACAGCGTCAATGTGGCGCTGTTTTCGTTGAGGACCGTTCATGAAAAAATCCCATGACAATACCATTGCCGCGCAGCTCCTTGGACATGTTGATCCACATTCGGCGGGGGTGACACCCAGTTTGCAGATGTCCACAACATTTGTGCGCGATGCTGAAAATGCACTGGTGCGCCCAGATAATTCATATGGTCGGGATCAAAATGAAGGCGTGCGTTTGGCCGAAGACGTGATTGCGGCACTGGAAGGGGCGGAGGATGTATTATTGTTCCCTTCGGGCATGGCGGCCATTGCAGCCATTTTTCAGGCCCTGCCAACGGGATCACGAGTTTTGGTGCAATCAGGTATCTATTGGGGCACGTTGAAATTCATCGGCGATCATGCGGCGCACCTTGGAATGGATGTAGATTTTATTGATACATCTGATGAGGATGCCTTGGATCAGGTAACATCAAACTATGATTTGGTGTTCATTGAAACCCCCTCAAACCCATGGCTGAAGGTCACCGATATGGCGGACATCAGAAAACGCTTTCCAAACGCATTTTTGGTGGTGGATAGTACGGCCGCCACGCCCATGCTGACTAAACCGATCGTGCATGGTGCCGATATTGTGGTGCATTCCGCGACCAAGGCATTGAATGGGCATTCCGATGTTTTGGCAGGTGTTTTGTGTTGTGCATCAAAAGACGACCTGTGGACGCGCATCGCACAAAATCGGCAGGTCGCTGGTGCAATTATTGGTGCATTTGAGGCATGGATGTTGATGCGATCCCTGCGCACGTTGCCCATTCGTGTGGAACGGATGTGCGACAATGCGCTGACTTTCGCCCGCCATTTTGAACAGCACAGCGCAGTTGAGGCAGTTTGGTACCCAGGATTGGCATCGCATCCGCATGCCGCGCGCGTTCAGCGTCAGATGCCAGATGGTGGCGGGTATTTGATGTCATTGTTGGTCAAGGGTGGACGACAGTCGGCATTGGATGTGATTTCAAAACTCACACTATTTCATCGGGCTACATCGCTTGGTGGTGTTGAAAGTTTGGTCGAACATCGCCACACCATCGAACCGCACACAGGGATTCCAGAAAACCTAATCCGAATTTCAATTGGCGTCGAAAAGGTTGAAGATTTGATTGCTGATTTTGAACAGGCGCTGGCCCATCATGCCTGATTTTTCATTTGAGACTAAGGCGGCAGATCAAGGGTACACCGGGATTGTGGGGGTAGATGAAGTCGGGCGGGGACCACTTTGTGGCCCCGTAACGGCGGCTGCGGTGATATTGGACCCAGAGCATATTCCTGGTGATTTGCGCGATTCCAAAAAATTAACGGACCGCAAACGCCGCATGTTGTTTACGCAGATCATGGAAACGGCGATGGTGGGCGTTGCACATGCATCCGTGGCCGAGATTGATGAGATCAATATTCTTCAGGCAAGCCACCTTGCCATGGTACGTGCGATTGAAAACCTGCCCAAACCCGCTGATTTCGCGTTGATCGACGGAAATCGTGCGCCGAAAAATTTGATAATTCCATCAACCTGTGTCGTGAAAGGGGATGACCGATCCCTGTCCATCGCGGCCGCATCGATTGTTGCCAAGATTGCGCGCGATGATTTGATGCTGGAATTGGACGCGCAGTATCCTGGATATGGCTGGGCCAAGAATGCGGGCTATCCCACGAAAGAGCATCTTGTTGCATTAAAGTCACTGGGCATAACCCCACATCATAGGCGTTCTTTCAAACCCGTACACAATATCTTGTATCAAGAAGAATAAATAAACCTCTGATTCAAAAAAGAAATTGACCTCGAATCATCTTTGACTCATTTTAAGGATAACAAGAGCGCAAAAATGCGCCGGTTGATTGAGGCAAAGAAAATGAACAGACACACAGCTCCTATGGGCGCGGACTCGCGTCCGTTGAATCGTATTTTGGCGGGTGATTGCATCGAAGTGATGAATGCGCTGCCTGAAAACAGCGTCGATCTGATTTTCGCAGATCCACCCTATAATCTGCAATTAAAAGGCGATCTGCATCGTCCCGATAATTCCAAGGTGGATGCCGTCGATGACGATTGGGATCAATTTGATAGTTTCCGTGCATATGACGAGTTCACGACAGAGTGGTTAAAGGCTGCGCGCCGCATCCTGAAACCAAATGGTGCGATCTGGGTGATTGGATCCTATCACAATATTTTCCGTGTGGGCGCAGCACTTCAAAACCAGGGATATTGGATTTTGAACGATGTGGTTTGGCGCAAGTCAAACCCGATGCCGAATTTCCGCGGTAAACGGTTTACCAACGCACATGAAACCATGATTTGGGCGTCGAAATCCGAAGGTGCCAAGTACACCTTTAACTACGAAGCACTAAAGGCCCTGAATGAAGGCGTGCAAATGCGTTCAGACTGGGTCTTGCCGATTTGCACAGGCCACGAACGCCTGAAGAATGAAAACGGCGATAAGGCGCATCCAACCCAAAAACCAGAGAGCCTTTTGCATCGTGTTTTGGTTGGATCTACCAATCCGGGCGACGTGATTTTGGACCCGTTCTTTGGAACGGGCACAACGGGCGCCGTGGCAAAAATGCTGGGCCGTAATTTTATTGGAATCGAGCGTGAAGACGCCTATCGCAAGGTTGCCGAAAAACGCATTTCAAAGGTGCGTAAATATGACAGCGAGGCCTTAGCCGTAACCACAGGCAAGCGTGCGGAACCCCGTGTGCCCTTTGGCCAATTGGTTGAGCGTGGCATGTTGCGCCCTGGAGAAGAGCTTTTGTCGTTGAATGGTCGCTATAAGGCAAAAGTGCGTGCAGATGGCACATTGGTGGGAGCCGATATCAAAGGGTCCATTCACCAAGTCGGCGCAAAACTAGAAGGCGCCCCAAGCTGTAATGGCTGGACCTATTGGGGGTATAAGCGGGATGGAAAAACCGTGCCTATTGATATGCTGCGCCAACAAATCCGATCAGAAATGAACTAATTACCGACGGTGCCCAATTTAGACTGGGCACCCCTCGATCCGCCTGTGTCCTGACAACACAAGCCGACTTGTGCCCCGCGACCATGTCGTGGGGCATCTTTTCACCGCGGTTTTGGATTTGTCATTTTGTTATATGCGGACCAATCTGTGATTTCGGGATAATACATGGCCCGCCATTTTTGTATGCGATGGTTCATCATCCTGCGCCATACGGAGGGGAAGAAGGCGAACAACCCCATAAACGGATAGCTGTAGGGCAACTGGGGTGCAATTGATCCTCCGTATGTTTGCAGCAATGGGTACCGTCGGTTTGGTTTATAATGGTGATCCGAATGGCGTTGCAGATTGATCAATATCCAATTTGCCGCACGATGTTCCGCGTTCCATGAATGATGCGGTAAAACGGGTTCATATTTGCCGCCCCCCAGATGTTTGCGGGTTAACCCATAGTGTTCGATGTAATTCACCAATTCCAAATGGAATACTGCAGTTAACGCCTGAAACAGGAACAGGATCAGGCCTGACATCCCACCGATAATAATGGCAAGCGCTAAAAAGATCCCTTGCAACATCCAATAACGCCAAAAAGGATTGCTTTGATCATGCCACGGCAAACCCTTGCGGCGCAGCATGTCCTTTTCCGCGTGGAATGCCGATTTCCAACATTGCACAATCACACGGCGGAAAAAGCGATGAAATCCTTCATTATAACGCGCCGTGACAGGGTCGCGGGGCGTTCCTACATAGCGATGATGCACCAATAAATGTTCACTGCGAAAATGCGAATAAAGCGTCATGGCCAACAAAACATCGGCCATGTTGCGTTCAAATTTATTCTTCTGATGCATCAATTCATGGGAATAGTTGATCCCAACAGTTCCACTGATCATACCGATGGCAAAAAAGACACCCATTTGAAGGCCAAATGCATCGTCGCGCTGTTCAACGATCCACAGCCCGCCAAAAATCAGGACGAATTGAAAAAACGGCCAAATTTTTGTGATCAAAATAAAGGGTGCGAGGTTGTTTTCTCCTGTTTCAGGATCAACATTGTTTCTTGCTTTGCTCATGATTTGATCCAAAATTGGAACGACGTACCACACAACGGCGACCATCAAAAGAAAGCTGTAACCGCCAGTTACAACCGTAAACCACCCCAAAGCAAATAGAATGAGAGAACTCCAAAAAGGAAGCCAGTCTCCAATGCGAAACGGGTTCTTCTGCGCCATGTTCGTCCCCATTTTTTATACACCATGTATATATCTACCAATTTTACTTGGATCGCACTAGGTCAAACACCTTTCGCATCACGGTAGGTAATGCAGCAGGGGCGAAATCGGCAGCTTGCACAAATTCGCCGCGCGTTTGTGTGCGATCTAGAGGAACCACCGCGGTTTTTACCTGCAGTTTTAAATGAAAGTGGGTAAAGGTGTGGCGCACCTCGCCCGTGTGGGTTTTCCATTCTGCATGGATTGGGGTATCCTCATTAACCGCTGTTTCCGCCCAATCCGTTGTGGGCCATGCCTGCATCCCCCCCAAAAGTCCACTTTCAGGCCTCGTTTCCAATAGGTATGCGCCATCGACGCGACGCACGACATAGGCGGTGCCAATGCGCGTCGGTTTCTTTTTCTTGGGCAGTTTTTTTGGCAATTCTAGATGAGTGCCATTGGCCAAGCTGATGCAATTTGTCCGCCATGGACATAATCCGCAGGCTGGTTTTTTGGGTGTGCAAATCATGGCCCCCAAATCCATGATGGCTTGTGCATAATCGCCTGGCCGTTTTTGTGGTGTCAGGGTTTTTGCAAATTCGGTTAATTCAGCCTTGGCCTTTGGCAGGGGGGTCTGAATATCAAACAGGCGTGCGATAACCCGTTCCACATTTCCGTCCACTACCGTTTCAGGCAGATCAAACGCAATTGAAGATACCGCAGCAGCCGTATAGGGGCCGACACCGGGCAGCTCTAACAACTGTTCATGCGATCGCGGGAACACGCCGTTGTGATGCAGGGTGACAAATCGTGCACATTTCAACAGGTTGCGCGCTCGTGCGTAATACCCCAATCCCGCCCATGCAGCCATGACATCTGCATCCTCAGACGCTGCCAAATCCTGAACAGTGGGCCATAGGGTTGTGAATTTTACAAAATATGCTTTGACTGCTGCGACAGTAGTTTGCTGGAGCATGATTTCGGACATCCAGATGCGATAGGGATCTGGTTCCACCCCTTTTGCACGATCTACGGGCGCGACGCGCCATGGCATAACGCGGGCATGACGATCATACCAATCAAGCAGATCTTGGGGTTTCGGATAGTCACGCAAGTTTGAACTCTGATTTTGTGGATTTAGGGTGGTGTGATTTCAACAACAAACTAAACTAAACCGCAACACCGACTCGTAAAGATTGATGACAGATATCGCACCCAAACATCGGTTCAAACGAACCGCGACTGTTCTGCAGTCCCGCATTCGCGAAGTCAGCGAAGGCCGCGGGTTTGCGCAATCGCGTGTTTTGACCCATTGGTTGGAAATTGTGGGTGCCGATATTGCTGCGATCGCACGCCCTGTTGAGGTCAGCTATGGACGCGGTGGTATGGGGGCGACCCTCAGCATTCTGACAACGGGTGCGCATGCCCCCATGATGGAAATGCAAAAAGAGGCCATTCGCACCAAAGTGAACGCTGTATACGGATATAATGCCATTGCGCGGGTTCGGATCACGCAAACGGCACCAATCGGATTTTCAGAAGGCCAGGTGGAATTTCAGTCCAAACCAAAATCCAAACCAACGTTAAGCCCAGTTGTTCAACAGCAGGCTCATGAAACCGCACGTGGGGTCACAGACCAAAATTTGCGCCGCGCCCTTGAAGAATTGGGGCGGAATGTTCTAACCAAAAACCAAACCAAAAATACGCCACATTAGAAAGGCACGTAGACAATGAAATTTTTGATGACACTTTTATCGACTGTTTGGATCGCGATGATGGGAACACTCGCAGCACAGGCCGAAACAGATAAACCAGCGGTCACCGAAATGATTTTGGGGGATGTGAATGCGCCCATCGAAATTATTGAATATGCCTCAATGACCTGTCCGCATTGCGCTAATTTTCACAGTGATGTGTACCCGCAGTTAAAAGCAAACTATATCGAAACAGGTAAAGTGAAATTCGTGTTTCGCGAAGTGTATTTCGATAAATACGGCATGTGGGCATCCATGATTGCTCGTTGCGCGGGGCCTGATCGGTTTTTTGGCGTCATTGATCAAATGTTTGAAAAACAAAAAACATGGTCAGGTGCAGGCAACGATTTGGCGATTGTTACAGAGCTGAGCAAGATTGGTAAATTGGCAGGCCTTGGCGATGATCAAATCAACGCCTGCCTACAGGATGCGGATAACCTACGCAACTTGGTGGGGTGGTACAAAGCCAATATGGAGGAGCATAAAATCAGCGGCACACCCAGTTTTGTAATTGACGGCGAAATGGTGTCAAACCGTTCTTATGACGAACTGTCAGCGCTGTTGGATGAAAAGCTAGGTTCCTAATGCCCAGCCCATTACAAGGTTTAAAGGTCATCGAATTGGCCCGCATTCTTGCGGGCCCATGGGCGGGTCAAACGCTTGCCGATCTTGGGGCAGAGGTGATCAAGGTTGAAGCCGCACAGGGTGATGATACGCGCGCATGGGGCCCCCCATTTATCACGAAAGGGGATGAGGAAACCGCCTCTTATTTTCATTCGTGCAATCGTGGCAAATCATCGGTTACCATTGATCTGCGCGATCCTGACGATCAGGACCGCCTGCGTGATTTGATCAAAGATGCCGACATTATGATCGAAAATTTCAAGGTTGGCGGGCTTGCTAAATACGGGTTCGACTATGACAGCCTGAAACAGGTAAACCCGCGTCTGTTATATTGTTCCATCACGGGGTTTGGGCAAACGGGGCCTTATGCACACCGTGCGGGGTATGATTATATCATTCAGGGCATGTCTGGTTTCATGTCGATAACGGGTGATCCCGATGGGATGCCGCAACGCGCAGGTGTGGCAATCACGGATATTTTTACAGGGGTATATGCGACGACTGCGATTTTGGCCGCACTGCGGATGCGCGATACAACAGGGCAGGGACAGCACATTGATATGTCATTGTTCGATAGTGCAGTGTCCGTTATGGCCAATCAGGCATTGAATTACCTAAGCACGGGAACTCCACCTGTACGCACGGGAAACTATCACCCAAATTTAACACCCTATCAGGTGTTTGAGTGCGCCGATGGTCACATCATCATCGCCACAGGAAACGATGCACAGTATCGAAGATTGTGTTCCGTACTGAATCTGGATGATATGGCCGAGGACCCCAAGTATTTACGCAATTCAGATCGTATTGCCAATCGTGAAGACATGACCGAACGCCTTACTGAGCGCACCAAAACATTTGCCAAAGATGCGCTGTTATCTGCCTGTGAAGATCAGGGAATTCCAGCAGGGCCAATCAATGATATGGCCGAAGTGTTTGCCGATCCACAGGTGATCGCACGTGGTATGAAAGTGGAACTGGACGGCGTTCCCTATGTCCGCTCGCCCTTTGTGTTTTCGGATGCGGAACTTACGCTGAGCCGTGGTGCGCCCAAATTGGGCGAAGATAACTAGGGTCTGTTTGCCTGATCGCTGATCACGCTCAAAACCGGCTCTAGCAAGGTTTCAAGTGCGTTCGCATCGTCAAATTCCAACCGCACAGGCAGGGAGAGGATGCCAGATCGCAAATCCGCGGGCAGACGCGCGGCGTCCTTTTCGGTGGTGACCAATTGCGCATTCATGGATTGCGCTTCTTTCATCAAACGTTGGATCATGGGGCGCGCCAATTTCTGATGATCATCCAGCGCGACGGTGCGCACCAATGGCGCACCTAATCCGCGCAGTGTTGCAAAAAACTTTTCTGGATCCCCAATCCCCGCAAAGGCCAGATAGCGCCCCTTGGCCCAAGGCATGCCCATTTCTATGGGTTTCAGGCTAGCGCTCAGATGTTTGATACAGCACACCCGATTGGTATATTTTTCGCGAAACTTGGATTGCTCCTCTGCCTCTCCAATGCTGATAACGGCATTCGCACGTTTCAGACCAACATGCACAGATTCGCGCAATGGACCCGCAGGCAGGCAGCATCCGTTGCCAAATCCACGGGCCGCATCCACGACGATAATTGTCAGATCTTTGGTCAATGAAGGGTCCTGAAAACCATCATCCAGCAGGATTACATCGGCCCCTGCGTTTTGTGCGGCACGCGCTGCTGCAACCCGTTCGTTTGCGACCCAAGTCGGTGCAAAGGCCGCCATCAAAAGCGGTTCATCCCCTGTTTCATCCGCTGTATGTATGCGTGGATCAACCTGTGTCACCGCCAGTAGGGATCCTCCATATCCGCGCGACACAATATGCACCGCGATACCGCGAGCCGATAACAGTTGCGCCAAGGCGATTGTTGTCGGCGTCTTACCTGTTCCGCCGACATTCAGGTTGCCAATGCAAATGACGGGAATATCAACCCGAGTGGGACGTGCGTTTTTCTGCCGTCTGGCAGTCGCCCATGCATAAAGCGCCCCAAAGGGTGACAACAAAACTGCCTGCCAACTGCGCGATCTATACCAAAATTTTGGGGCCTGCATCAGGGCTCTCCTTTTAGGTTGCGCATAATGGTTGCATATATCGCTTCTGTTGCTTCTGCTCCTCTTGTCACAAATTCCCACGCCGCGCATCCCATTTTTGCAGCCTGTTCTGGAGCGGAGGAATGAAGAACAGCGGAAGCAAGGCTATCGCTGTCCTGAATGATACGCGCAGCGCCAACACCCGCCAGATTGCTGTAGGCGCTGAGGTGATTTTTGATATTCGGCCCGTATAATATCGCGCATCCTAATGAGGCGGCGGGTAACGGGTTACACTCTTTACCTCTACCGATCAGGGATCCGCCCAAAAACGCCACTGGCGAAAGCGAGAGCCAGCGCGCCATTTCATCGTTGGAATCGGCTAAAAACACCTGCGTTCGCGCCTGGGGCATGTCATCGTCCAATCGACGCGCTGTGGTGAACCCGTAGTCCTGACAGGTTTGCCAAAAGTGCTCTTCGTCCTTGGCAGATGAAGGGGACAGTAACAATAAGCTTCTGTGGCTTTCCCGCATAATTAGACGGTGCGCGTTCAAAACCGCGGCCAATTCCTCACGCTGTAAGGAAACAGCAGTCCACATTGGTCGCCCCTTTAGATCGTTAAATTCTTCTGGATCCCCCAATAGGGCCGGCACTGATGTTTGCGACTGCAGGCTGCCAACGGGATGGATATGCGCATCGGAAATGTTCAGCATGTGCAGGCGGGCCGCGGTGTCCCCATCCGCGCAAAAAATATCTGAAAAACTGCGCAGGGCCCGTTCCAGCGGCATTGGGATGAATTTGATGCGACGGTGTGGGATTGCATCGGCATCGATGTTGGCCAAAACCATATGATCCAATTTCGATCTAACGGCCAAGATGGTGTTGGCATGCACCTTGGACCCAATCCAAATCAATTCTTTGGGTGAGTGATCCCGAACCAATTTTTGCGCCGTCCATTGTTCGGGAATACGCCCAAAGTAATCATCCCCCGCAACCCCCAAGTGATCCAGCACAATATCATCGCCACACGATAGGACAAAGTCAAAACCATCCTGCTGCAACAGGCGTTCATAAAGCGCAAGGCTCGCTGAAATATCGGCGGCACTTGCCGCATGAAGCCAGATATCAACAGCATTATGGGGCATTGTCATGGTCTTAATTTAGTTTGTTTCACCCTATGAAACACGACTTAAAACAAAAAGGCCACCGCATTGGGTGGCCTTTTGGGGATCTATCAAATTGGCGCTTAGAAACCCAAGCCTTCGTATTTCTTTTTGAACTTTGAAACACGGCCACCTTGGTCCAAAAGACGCGCGTTGCCGCCGTTCCATGCAGGGTGCGCAGTTGGGTCAATATCAAGCGAAAGCGTGTCGCCCTCTTTGCCCCATGTAGAACGCATTTTGATCATTGTGCCGTCGGTCATTTTGACGTCGATCATATGATAATCTGGGTGGATATCTTTTCTCATGACATCGCTCCTTATGACTTTGGCTTATAGTTTGTGTCTTCTGCGATACGTGCAGATTTACCACGACGTGATCGTAGATAGTATAGCTTGGCACGACGTACGCGGCCACGGCGTACAACAGTGATGCTATCGATGTTTGTTGAATACAGTGGGAACACTCGCTCAACGCCTTCACCGAAAGAGATTTTGCGCACCGTGAATGAACCAGCAATGCCAGCGCCATTTTTACGTGAAATGCAAACACCTTCGTAGTTCTGAACACGTGTACGTGTACCTTCTGTCACTTTATAGCCGACACGCACTGTGTCACCGGCTTTAAAGTCGGGAATGTCTTTCCCAAGGGCGGCGATTTGTTCCGCCTCTAGCTCAGCGATTAGATTCATCGCGATTCTCCTTTTGCCTGCGGTTGTCCCGCAAAGTTGTGCGCGTCCTCAGAGCTCTTGGTCTTCGTCCGGGTCCCGATATACAGCCCGCCAGAGAATAGGGTCGTCATTTCTAATTGGTACGTCTTTGATTTGCTGAGTGTCGTCGAAGCCACGATCCACAAATACAAAAGACGGACAAAGTCGCCTTTGCCCACCAATGCGCTGCGTTTAGGGTGATTCAATCAGAAGATCAAGGGAAAGTTGCCTATTTTATTGCGCCGTAGGGGCGCCCTTGATCACGATCCAGACATAGGCGTCAGAAATTTACGGCATGAACTCGCCTGAATTCCTTATTCGTCCTCTTTGACTTTGTTTGCCCAAAGATCAGGACGGCGGTGTTGGGTTAGGGTTTCGGATTGTTCTTTGCGCCACTCTGCGACCTTGGCGTGGTTGCCGGATGTCAGTACCTCTGGAATTTCGCGGCCCATCCATTCGGCGGGGCGGGTGTATTGGGGGTGCTCCAACAGGCCATTCGAATGGCTTTCGTCCACTGTGGATTCAGCATTGCCCAACACATCAGGTAACAGACGTACAGTGGCATCTATCATCGCTTGGGCGGCTAATTCACCCCCTGTCATTACAAAATCCCCAAGCGAGACTTCTTTGATATTGTAATGATCCAGCACCCGTTGATCGACCCCTTCGAACCGACCACACAGCATAATTAAACCAGCCAGTTTTGACCAATCTTGCGCCATTTTCTGATCAAAGCGTTTCCCACGTGGCGATAGGTAGATCAACGGACGGGGTGCGCGGGATTGCGCGATCGCATGATCAATCGCATTGCCCACAACATCCGCGCGTAACACCATGCCTGCGCCGCCACCTGCGGGGGTATCATCAACATTTCTGTGTTTGCCGTCCCCAAATCGGCGCAAATCAATGGTTTCCAATGCCCATTTGCGATCCTTTAGGGCGCGACCTGTCAGGCTTTCGCCCAAAACGCCAGGAAAAGCATCGGGGAATAGGGTGATAATCTGCGCGGTCCACACGCCAGACAGCCGCGGATTTTGATCCATCAAATCCCGTGGTTTTAACGAGGCTGTAATGGATTTGCGTCCATGTGATTTGCTGGGTGGAACACTCATTCCTGCTCCGGAAAAATGCCCAGTGGGGGATCGGCCACGATGCGACCCAGTTTTAGGTCGACAGTGGGAACAGCCGCATTTGTAAAGGGCAGCAAAACGGTTGCATTGCTGTTGGGTCGTTTGATTTCCAACAAATCCGATGCGCCGTGGTTATGGACCGATTTCACCTGACCAAGGGGGGCGCCCCCTGTGTCAAACACCTCTAACCCTTCAAGGTCAGAGTAATAATATTCATCATCGGGCAGATCAGGTAGACGGGAGCGGGGAACAAACAGTTTGGTGCCCCTCTTGGCGTCGGCCTCTTCCTTGCTGACAATCCCACTCATCCGTGCCGTCAGACCATTTTTGGTCTGTCCTGTGATTACGACATCAAACTCTTGTTCACTATCCTCAGTGACCAAAGGGGCCAGATCCGCAATTGCATAGGGGTCTGATGTAAAGCTTTTCAAACGCACTTCACCGCGTACGCCAAATGCGCCTGCAATGGTTCCTACACAGAGAAGGTCATCACTCATTGGTAATCCTTACACACCAGTTTGCGGTCGAAATCTGAGAGTTGCAGTTTAATATCCGGATTGCTGCAAATCCTGTCAATGCTTGGCGAAAGACGGGTGCGTTCGATCATTAGCCCCAGATAGGTTCCCAGGGCTAATGTCAAAAGCAACATGAATGTTCGGATCGGTCCAAACATCGAAATCCTTTGCCAAAGACCTGACCCTGTGGCGGGTCAGGTTGAGGGTTTATTCCTCTGCCGCGGCTTCTTCTGCTGCAGGTGCTTCTGCTTCGGCTGCTGCTTCTGCCGCCTCAGCTGCTTTCGCCGCTTTTTCTTCTGCGCGTTCTTGTGCTTTTTTGCCTGGAACCGCTTTTTGTGGGTTGTTACGTGTCTTTGCTTCGATCACGCCAGCTGCCTCTAGGAAACGTGATACACGATCAGTAACCTGCGCGCCTTGGCCCATCCAGTATTGAACGCGCTCTACGTCCATTTTGACACGTTCTTCGCTGTCTTTTGGAAGAAGTGGGTTGTATGTGCCGAGTTTCTCAACATAGCGGCCATCGCGTGGCATGCGGCTGTCTGCTGCAACGATGCGATAGAATGGACGCTTTTTTGAGCCACCACGGGCCAAACGGATTTTCATTGCCATGATATGTTCTCCTTACGAAATGGCGGTCGGGGACATGTCCCCTATGACTGATGTTGTTTGTGATGTTGAATGACTTCCTGAATAATGAAATTCAGAAATTTCTTAGCAAATTCAGGATCTAAGTTTGCCTGATCTGCAAGCTCTTCGAGGCGCGCAATCTGCTTTGCCTCACGTGTTGGGTCCGAAGGGGGCAGGTCGTGTTCGGCCTTAAGCTTCCCTACGGCTTGGGTGTGTTTAAACCGTTCACCCAATGTATAAACCAAGATCGCATCCAATCTGTCGATGCTTTCACGGTGTTCTTTCAAGACTTCGGCTGCGCGATTTACGGCATCTGACATCTTAGGATTTCCCCCAATTTTGAACGTCGGTATTGCGTCGGTGTAACGTCGGTGTCGCGTCGGTGTTTCTCATGAATTTAGCACCTCGGCGGGTTCTGGATGGCGAAACAACATGTCCTCGCCCATATGCACATTTTGATAGGTCCGCTCGTGCACAGCCCCCATGCGTTCGGCCAAACGGATGGAACGTGTGTTGCCCGGCACGATATTGCTTGTGATGGTTTTGAATCCCAAATCTTCATAGGCCCAGCGGCGCACGCGACAGGCGGCCTCATATGCAATGCTGCGCCCTTCAAATCCGTCAAACACGACCCAACCCACCTCAGGTTCTGGCCATCCTTCGGGATTCCAAATGCCCGAAATGCCCGCGGTTTCACCCGCTTTGGTTTCGATCATGAAATAGCCATAGCCATGCATCGCCCAATGCCCAACATTCAGCGCAAACCAACGCCACGCATCCCCACGATTGGGCAGGGCGCCAAAACCTGCTGCGCGATCCTCATCCTGCAAAAACGCGATCACGGGTTCTTGGTCCCGCGCCTCTGGTCCGCGCAGGATTAGGTTCTCTGACAGCAATGTAGGGGCATTGGTGTACATACGTAGGTGACCTATTTCTTTTTCCCGAAACCAGACAAACCTGGGGGCAATCCCATACCACCGCCCAGACCGGGCAGTTTTGCGCCACCCATGCCCATTTGTTTGGCGGCCGCTTCCATGGCTTTGGGGTCCATCTGACTTGGATCCATGCCTGCTGGCATTCCACCGCCTTTGCCGAACATGCCCTTCATCGCCTGTTTCAGCATGCCGCCTTTGCCCATCTTTTTCATCATATCGGCCATCTGACGGTGCATTTTCAGCAGTTTGTTTAATTCGCTGACTTCCATCCCCGCGCCCGCCGCGATGCGTTTTTTACGGCTGGCTTGCAGCAGCTGTGGATTGGCGCGTTCTTTTTTGGTCATTGAATTGATCAGGGCGATTTGATGTTTGAACACCTTGTCATCAATGCCCGCTTGGTCGATTTGTTTGGCCATTTTGCCCATGCCAGGCAACATGCCCATGATCCCTTCCATGCCGCCCATTTTCATCATCTGTTCCAATTGGGTGCGCAGGTCGTTCATGTTGAATTGGCCCTTTTGGAACCGCTTCATCATGCGTTCGGCTTGTTCAGCCTCAATCGTTTCTTGGGCCTTTTCAACCAAGGACACGATATCGCCCATACCCAAGATGCGGCCAGCAATCCGATCAGGCTCAAAGGTTTCAAGGGCATCCATTTTTTCGCCCAAACCCACAAAGCGGATGGGTTTGCCCGTAACAGCCCGCATGGATAGGGCCGCACCCCCGCGGCCATCGCCATCCATCCGCGTTAGGACAACACCGCTAACTCCGATTTTATCATCAAATTCGGTCGCTACATTTACGGCATCCTGACCGGTCAGGCCATCCACCACCAACAATGTTTCACGTGGGTTTGCCACATCGCGCACGGCGGCGGCCTGTGCGATCAATACCTGATCAATGTGCAAGCGGCCAGCGGTATCCAACATGTACACATCGTACCCGCCCAAGGACGCTTGGGTTTTCGCGCGTTTTGCGATGGCAACGGGATCTTCGCCCTTAACAATCGGCAGGGTATCCACACCAATCTGCGCGCCCAAAATTTGCAGCTGTTCCATCGCGGCAGGGCGGTTGACGTCCAAGGACGCCATAAGAACGCGCTTGCCCTCTTTCTCTTTTAGGCGCTTGGCCAATTTGGCGGTGGTTGTCGTTTTACCGGAACCCTGTAAACCCACCATCAGGATTGGGGCAGGGGGGTTATCGACCTTTAAAACACCCGGGTCGGTATCGCCCGTTAGAACATGCACCAATTCGTCATGGACGATTTTAATGACCTGTTGGCCCGGTGTGACCGATTTCGTAACCGCCTGACCGGTTGCCTTTTCTTGGACGGCTTTCACAAAATCGCGCGCAATGGGTAGCGATACGTCCGCCTCAAGCAGGGCGACACGCACCTCACGAAGGGCGGTTTTGACATCATCCTCGGACAATGCACCTTGTTTCGTCAGCCGATCAAAGACACCGGATAGGCGTTCAGACAGATTTTCAAACATGTCTTGGCTCCTTTCGTCTTTGGCCAATATAGGTGCGCAATGCCCAATGTAGAACAGCCCCCGTGGGCGAAACTCGCTGACGGGGGGCGATCCTTGGTATGAACAAGGACCGGAAGGTATAACGCTTCCGGATGAATTTTGGTGCGGGGTAACGAAAACAGGGACGAGAGTCAACCCGCCCCGGGGCTATGCCTTGTGCGGTGCGTTTTCCCCAAAACGAACCACAAATACCAGCGCCAATAAAGATTGCCCATGCGCTGGATTGGATTACCGCGTGATGCGCAAAACCAATAGCCTAGTACCCTCACAAAAGTGACGTTGAGAATCAATCTCAAATACCTTAGCCATATGTGTGAAAATGCACATAGATTGCGCAATTATGTTGTAATGTCCTATGGCATGTCTGCGCGTAAGTTTACCGTACCATACTCGAGGACGATGAACATGGATAATTGGGATGAGGTGAAAACAGCACTTCACGTAGCGCGTGTTGGAACGGTGAGTGGCGCGGCAGAGGTTCTGGGTGTGCACCATGCCACTGTGATCCGTCATATTGATGCTTTGGAAGAGCGGTTAGGCGTAAAGCTGTTTCAGCGTCACCCACGTGGGTATACCGCGACCGAAGCGGGTGAAGATTTGTGCCGCGTCGCACAAACTGCACAAGAACAATTTGCGCAGTTCGCATCACGCGCACGCGGGCAGGGTGATAGTGTGTCGGGCGAATTGGTGGTGACAACTCTGTCCTTGTTGACCCCAAAGCTGAACCCAATGTTTTCCAGTTTTCTGGACACCTATCCCGATATTAATTTGCGCATTTTATCGGATGAACGTGTTTTTAAGCTGGAATATGGCGAGGCGCATTTGGCGATACGTTTGGGCAAGATGCCAGATGAACCAGATAACATTGTGATCCCGCTGGGACGTTTCCGAAACGCTATATATGGCAGCCCCGCGTATTTTGCAGTGCATGGAAAACCACAATCGGCAGAGGATTTGGCGCACCATGAATTTGTGATGCAAATTGGGGATAGCGTGCGTGCGCCCTTTGCGCGGTGGTTGCATGACTTACCCACACCTCCACGTGAGGTCATGCAAACAACCAGTATGACCGCCCATGATCTGGCCATTCAATCAGGTGTTGGTTTGGGATTTGTCAGTCATGCCCGGGCGGTTGGCCTGGGCCTTGAATTGGCGATGGCGGAACAGCCAGAATGGGGTGATGACATTTGGTTGGTCACACATATGGATCTGCATAAAATGACCAAGGTGCAGGCGATGATCCAACACATTAAGGCGTGGGCGAAAGAAAATTGGACCTAAGATGTTTTGTCGATGGACAGGTCTTGGGTCTCTAAAAACGCCTCTAGCGCGTCGATATTCAGGGCATCATACTGACCAAAACTTTGCATCCAAATCGCCGCATCGCGCATCGCGTCAGGTTCCAATTTGCACCATTT
>JAFMKS010000075.1 GCA_017852835.1 Paracoccaceae bacterium | reverse complement strand
TTAAATTTCAGCAAATCCAAAAATATGAAACGGGCGCAAACCGCGTAAGCGCATCACGCTTGTGGGACATCGCAAAATCGCTTCAGGTTGATATCTCATTCTTTTTTGAAGGTATCGAAGGGGACGAAGTGCAGGTGGAACCAGGTGTGGCACCATCAGATGTCCTCTCAGATAAAGAGGCCTTGGAGTTGCTGCGGTCTTACTACGCGATCCCTGAAAACCAACGCCGCCGCCTGTTTGATTTGGCCCGTGTTCTAAGCGACGTCTCTTGATTTGAGCGCGCCTTTGGTCTAGCGCAAAAGAGATACTTTTGCGCGAAGGCCCCTTTATGCCCAATCTTTTACCTGATTACATTTTGAATACCGCGCATGCCATGGCGGACGCCGCACGCGCTGTGATTTTGCCCTATTTCCGCAGGCATGACTTGGTTGCGGACAATAAACTGGCATCCGGATTTGATCCCGTCACCGAAGCAGATCGCGCCGCCGAAAAAGCGATGCGCGAAATCCTTGCCAATGCGCGGCCCGAGGATGGTATTTTGGGCGAGGAATTCGGCGAAATCGCGGGTCAAAGTGGATACCGTTGGGTGTTGGACCCCATTGATGGCACGCGCGGGTTTATCAGCGGAACACCAACATGGGGTGTTTTGATTGCATTGGAACAGATGGATCATGGACCCGTTTTGGGAATGATTGATCAACCCTATATCGGTGAACGGTTTTGGGGCGGATTGGGATTTGCACAGATGTCAGGGCCCCATGGCAACGGCGCGTTGCAGGTACGTGGCACTAAATCCCTATGTGATGCCACGATTTTTACGACCTTCCCCGAAGTTGGCAGCGCCCTTGAGGCACGCGCATTTCATGCAGTGGCAGAGCGTGCGCGCCTGACGCGATATGGCATGGATTGTTATGCCTATGCCTTGTTGGCTGCTGGGCAAATTGATTTGGTGATTGAGGCGGGATTGAACGCCTATGACATTCAGGGCCCCATCGCCGTGATCCAAGCCGCAGGCGGTGTGATTACCGATTGGACAGGGGGCGCGGCGCATATGGGGGGACGTGTTGTGGCCGCCGCAACACCCGAATTGCACGCAGAGGCGCTGTCCATATTAAAAGAGGTGACCCAAGAATGACCAGAACGTGGATCATCAAAAATGCCCACACAATCCTGACCATGGATGACACGCGGCGTGAATTGAACGGACATGATATCCTATTGCGTGATGGCGTTATTTCGGAGATTGGCGAAAATATTCCCGTACCCGCAGGTGCAGAAATAGTTGATGCACAAAATGCGGTTGTGACCCCTGGTTTGGTCAATACGCATCATCACCTTTATCAATCGCTCACACGTGCTGTGCCAGGGGGGCAGGATGCGTTGTTGTTTGGGTGGTTGCAAACCCTCTATCCGATATGGGCGGGCTTTGGTCCAGAGGAGATGCGCGTTTCCGCGATGCTGGGGCTCAGTGAACTTGCCCTGTCTGGCTGCACGATGAGTTCGGATCATTTGTACCTGTTCCCAAACGGCGCGCGCCTTGATGACACCATCGAAGGTGCAGCAGAGGTTGGAGTGCGGTTTTTCCCAACGCGGGGCGCGATGAGCATTGGGGAAAGCGACGGAGGGTTGCCACCCGATCATCTGGTTGAAAGTGAGGAAAGCATTCTAAGCGATTGTATTCGTGTAATAGATCAGTTTCATGATGCGTCTGAATCGTCAATGGTGCGCGTGGGTGTGGCCCCCTGTTCCCCATTTTCGGTCAGCCGCGAACTGATGCGTAATGCAGCCCTGTTGGCACGTGATAAATCCGTGTTTTTGCACACACATTTGGCAGAAAACGACGAAGACATCGCCTATTCATTGGAAAAATTCGGATGCCGCCCAGGCCAATATGCAGAAGATTTGGGGTGGACGGGTGATGATGTATGGCATGCACATTGCGTTAAATTAGATGGGCAAGAGATTGATTTATTTTCAAAATCAGGCACAGGCGTTGCGCATTGCCCCTGTTCAAACTGCCGACTTGGATCAGGTATTGCACCCATACGCACCATGCGTGATCAGGGTGTAAAAGTGGGTCTGGGCGTCGATGGATCGGCCAGTAATGATGTCGCGAACCTAATGGATGAAGCGCGTCAAACCATGTTGCTACAGCGTGTGCAAAATGGTGCTGATGCGATGAGTGCGCGTGAGGCATTGGAAATCGCAACGCGCGGCGGCGCGGATGTTTTGGGTCGTCCTGAATGTGGGCGCATCGCAGTGGGTAAACGTGCCGATATCGCGATTTGGGATATCAATGGTGTTGAAAGCGCCGGAAGTTGGGATCCCGTTGCATTGGTGATCGCGGGCCCCAATAAGGTGCGCCACCTATTTGTTGAGGGGCGGCAGATTGTGCGTGATTGGCATATGGCAACGCTTGATCTGCCAAAGTTGATCGAAACGCAGAACAGGCTTGCGTTGAAGTTGGCGGGTTAGGCGCCCCTAAATCCTTTGTCCCGCCACATAGGTGGCGGCAATTGCGCGATCATCGCCCATCATGATGGTGGGGAAAATTTCCTCCCAAATATCCTCGGCGCGGGCGCTGCGTTGTGCAATTTCGGGTGTCGATGCCAAATCCAGCACCACCATATCCGCAGCCATTCCTGGCGCGATGTTGCCAATCTGATGGTCCAAATGTAGGGCACGTGCCGATCCGCAGGTTGCCAACCATAAGAGTTGCGCGGGATGTAGTGCCACACCACGCAATTGCGCGATTTCATAGGCCGCGGCCATCGTGCGCAGCATGGAAAAGCTTGATCCGCCCCCTGTGTCGGTGGCAAGGCCCGCCTTTATCCCATGCGCCATCATGCCCGCCGTGTTAAACAGGCCAGAACCGATAAAGGTGTTTGAGGTGGGGCAATGTACAACAGATGCGCCAACCTCGGTCAGTCGGTCCATCTCGCGCGGCTCTAGGTGGATCGCGTGCCCATAAAGCCCGCGTCCCCCCAGCAGGCCAAAGGTTTCATATGTATCCAGATAATCACGCGCGTTGGGGAATAGCTTGCGCACCAAGGCGATCTCATCGGTTTGTTCGGATAGGTGTGTTTGCATCAAGCATTCTGGATGTTCCGCCCACAGGACCCCAAGTGCTTCTAACTGTTCGGGCGTGGATGTGGGGGAAAACCGCGGCGTGATTGCATAGTGCGCGCGTCCCTTACCCTGCCAGCGTTCGATCAAGGCCTTGCTATCATCATAGGCGGATTTGGCGCTGTCGCGCAGACCATCGGGCGCATTACGATCCATACAGGTTTTTCCCGCAACAATGCACATGTTGCGGTCCGCAGCTGCGGTGAAAAAGGCCTCAACGCTTTCGGGGTGAACTGTGCAATAGCTGGCCATGCTTGTCGTGCCATTGCGCAGGGCAAATTCAACATAACGTGTGGCAATTTCCGCAGCATAAACCGGATCGCCAAATCGCATTTCCTCGGGGAAGGTATAGGTGTTTAACCAATCAATCAGACGTTTGCCCCAGCTGGCGATAATGGCGGTTTGTGGATAATGGACATGGGCATCAACAAACCCCGCCATAATCACATGTTCGCTGTGATCGATGCGTTCGGCATTTTCGTATTCTGGGTCTAGACCGGGTGTATCATCAATAAATTCAATTTGATCGTTATTTACATAAATATATTTATTATCAATATTTAAGGAATTAAAATTAAAGTGATGGTTGAAAGGATTCTCCGAGAATGAGAGGACCCGTCCCTTAATAATTTTCCGATCGTCCATGTCGTCACCTTAATCCGCCTTGCGCCACTTAGGGCTACAGTATATGGCGCCAACATTGGGATAGCACCAGCGGTTTTTGGATTGTAACACCTATTGGAATGGCAATAAGGTGATCGCAACAGAAAGGAGGAATAAATGGATGATCGCACATTGACATCAGAGGGTGACATGGACGCGGACGCTGTTGATTACTCTCTTTCTCGGCGTGATGTGTCGGCAATTCTCTTTGCGGTAGATCGCGAGGATCGCGAAGCGCTGCTGACCCTGTTTGAGGATATGCACCCCGCCGATATCGCCGACCTTTTGGAACAAATCGGCCTATATGATCGTCGGCGTTTGATCCTACTTTATGACCGTGATTTTGACGGTGATGTTCTTTCGGAATTGGATGACACCCTTCGGGAAGAGGTGATCTCGTATCTGAAACCAGAGGTCCTGGCCGAGGCGGTTCGTGATCTGGACAGTGACGATGTTGTCGATCTTCTGGAAGATTTGGAGGAAGAACAACAAACCCAAATCCTAGACGCACTTGATGACAGTGATCGGATCGCGATTGAACAGGCGCTGCAATTCCCCGAATATTCCGCAGGTCGTTTGATGCAGCGCGAAGTTGTAAAAGCGCCTGAACATTGGACTGTGGGGCAGGCAATTGATTTCATGCGCCGCCAACAGGGCCTGCCAGATCAGTTTTATCATATCGTTTTGGTCGATCCGCGGATGCGCCCGATTGGGAATGTGACCCTTGGGCGGTTGATGTCCTCAAAACGCGATGTGGCGCTGATGGATCTGAAGGAAACTGTGTTTGAGGTGTTTCCCGCCACCCAAGACGAAGGCGATGTCGCCTATGCCTTTAACCAGTACCACCTGATCTCTGCGCCTGTTGTGGATGAAGAAGGGCGTTTGGTGGGTGTCATCACGATTGATGACGCGATGGCCGTTCTGGATGAAGAACACGAAGAAGATATCCTGCGCCTTGCGGGTGTTGGGGAAAGCAGCCTAAGTGACAGCGTGATTGAAACCACCAAACAACGCCTGCCATGGTTGGCGGTGAATTTGTTCACCGCAATCCTTGCATCCCTTGTCATTGCAATTTTCGAAGACACAATTGCAACCTTCGTTGCGCTGGCGGTGTTGATGCCGATTGTCGCCTCGATGGGGGGAAATGCAGGCACGCAAAGTTTGACCGTTGCGGTGCGTGCCATTGCAACCAAAGACTTGACGGGATCAAACGTTTGGCGCGTGATCACCCGCGAAATTTCGGTGGGGGCGATTAATGGTTTGATCTTTGCCGTTGTGATGGGAATTGTCGGTGTGATTTGGTTTGGTTCGCCCGCCTTGGGCTATGTGATTGCACTTGCCATGATCATCAACATGATTGTTGCGGGGCTGGCGGGGACTGCGATCCCCGTCATTTTGGAAAAACTGGGTATCGACCCAGCGCTTGCATCAGGGGCGTTTGTGACAACTGTGACAGATGTCGTTGGGTTTTTCGCGTTTCTGACACTTGCGGGTGTTTTATTGTTATGACGCTTGATGAACATAAGGCGGCCGCGCGCAAGGCCGCATTCGCCCGCAGGAAAGAGGCGCATAGTGGCAATACGGGATCGGCGGCAGGCATGCTGTCATCCGTTTTGGCGGGCTATCGCGGCGTTCCCTGTGCAGGGTACATGCCGATCCGCACGGAAATTGATCCATTGCCTGCCATGGCAGAGGCCGCCGCGCACGGACCCGTGGGTGTGCCCGTAATCGTGAAAGAGGCATCACCGCTGTTATTTTCCAGATGGGAACCCGATTGCGCATTGGTGGATGGCCCCTTTGGGGCGCGGGTTCCTGCTGTTGCAGATTATTTTGAGCCTGAATTGGTCATTGTGCCGCTGGTCGCGTTCACGCGCGCGGGCGGGAGATTGGGTTATGGTGGTGGGTTTTATGATCGTACCTTGGAATTACTGCGCGCTAAACGCGCGACTTTGGCCATTGGATTTGCCTATATCGCCCAAGAATGCGCCGAATTGCCCCTAGAGGCGACAGATCAACCACTTGATATGATCGTGACAGAACGCGAAATTATCGAAATCAAAGGATAATTTGGACTGACGCCTTGCCCTTTTTCACGTTCCCACCTAACCACAAGGTATGAGAATTTTATTTTTGGGTGATGTCGTGGGACGCGCAGGGCGCGTGGCGCTTGTGAACCAACTGTCAGATTTGCGTCAGGCGTGGAAATTGGATTTCGTCGTCGTGAATGCGGAAAACGCAACCAGCGGCGCTGGTTTGAACGCGGCGCACGCCAAGGCGATTTTAGAGGCGGGCGCTGATTGTATCACGCTGGGCGATCATGCCTTTGATCAAAAAGAGATGATGACATTCATCGAAAGCGAACCACGCATCGTTCGTCCGTTGAACTATGCCAAATCCGCCCCCGGTCGGGGTGCGCGGATTTTCAGTGACACGCGGGGGCGCAAAATCTTGGTTGCCCAAGTTTTGGGACAGGTCTTTATGAAGCGCCCATTTGATGATCCGTTTTCGGCGGTGGACCAGGTGTTGCGGTTACATCCTTTGGGGGGATCAGTGCAGGCCAGTTTGATTGATGTCCACTGTGAGGCGACATCGGAAAAAATGGGGATGGGGCATTTCTGTGATGGACGTGCATCCGTGGTCGTGGGCACGCATACCCATGTCCCAACAGGGGACGCAATGATTTTGCCCGCTGGCACCGCCTATCAATCAGACGCGGGTATGTGTGGTGATTATAATAGCGTGATCGGTATGGAAAAAACCGAACCGATGCGCCGATTTATTACGGGCATGGCCAAAGGGCGCTTTAGCCCTGCCGAGGGACCTGCGACCCTAAGCGGTTTGTTCGTTGAAACCGATGACCGCACGGGCAAAGCCCAAGCGGTGAAAATGATCCGACATGGTGGCCTGCTTGAGGCCAGTGCACCATGAACGCAAGATTGTTGCCCTATGCGGCTCTGATGCTGTTTGGCATCGGGTGGGGGGCAAGCATCCCCCTTAGCAAAATTGCCGTTAGTGGTGGTCACATGCCCCTTGGCCTGATCTTTTGGCAATTTGTAATCGGTGTTGTTCTGCTGGGTGCGATGATTGTGGCGCGTGGATCGTTCCCACGTATCACCGCTGGTTCCCTTCGGCTGTTTGCGCTTATTGCGTTTATTGGGACGATATTACCGAATTATGCGTCCTATTCTGCGGCTGTCCACGTGCCGGGCTATGCCTTGGCCATTTGCATTGCGGCGGTGCCGATGTTTGCCTTTCCGATTGCGATTGCCATTGGAAATGAGCGGTTTTCGATACGGCGATTTCTGGGGCTGATCAGTGGCATGGCAGGTGTTGCGATCCTTGTTTTACCCGAGGCGAGCCTGCCTGATAAAATGGCCGTTTTGTTAATTCCCGTCGCCTTGGCGGCCCCGTTTTTCTATGGGATCGAAGGGAATTATATCGCGAAATTTGGAACACTGCACCACAATGCCATTGAAACGCTGTGGGGGGCATCCCTGATTGGGATGATCGTTGTGCTGCCCCTGACGCTTTGGTCTGGACACTGGATCAACCCAATGAATGGTATAGGTGCGCCTGAACTTGCGCTTGTGGCCTCGGCTGTTTTGCATGCGCTGGTTTATGCGGGATATGTGTGGTTGGTGGCCCGTGTCGGCCCCACATTTGCCGCACAGGTTAGTTATTTTGTCACCCTTTTCGGTGTGGCGTGGTCTGTTGTTTTATTAAATGAATCCCTAACGATCTATCTATTTGTAGCACTTGGTTTTATGTTGTTTGGTATGGCGCTTGTCTCACCAAAAAAGACGGATGCATGATTGAAATAAGTTCT
>JAFMKS010000017.1 GCA_017852835.1 Paracoccaceae bacterium | reverse complement strand
AAATGATCGAAACCTTGCCTCATTGCATGAAGTGTTCACTGGATTTTCGCGCGAACCTTTGATTGTGCAAAAGTTTTTGCCAGATGTGTCAAATGGGGATAAGCGCGTCATTTTGGTTGATGGCGAACCGATTGGCGCGATTAACCGCGTCCCTGCCAAGGGGGAGACTCGTTCCAACATGCATGTGGGCGGTCGTCCTGAAAAAGTGGGCCTGACAGAGCGTGATCGCGAAATTTGCGCAGCGATTGGACCGCTCTTGCGTGAAAAGGGACAGATTTTTGTCGGGATTGATGTGATTGGCGATTATCTGACTGAAATCAACTTAACTTCCCCGACAGGCATCCAAGAGCTTGAGCGTTTTGATGGCATCAACGCTGCGGAAAAGATTTGGGAAGCGATTGAGGCACGCCGCGCAGGCTAAGCCGCAGGTGCGCTATTGTGGAAACTAATCGCCTCGCCGACGTGATGGCGCGCAACATGTTCGGATTGTTCAAAATCCGTAATAGTGCGGGACACACGAATAACGCGATGAAATCCGCGGGCCGTTAAGTTTAGCTTTATTGCAGCCTGCTCAATATAGGTTTTCGCATCCTCCTCCATCTGAATGAGGCGATCCATTGCATCGCCCGTTAGATCAGAGTTTGTTGCAATTTCAGTTTTCGCATATCGCGTGTCCTGCAGCGTGCGTGCGGCTAACACGCGTTTTGCAATCACATGACTGCGTTCGCCGCTGGCAGGTAGGCTTAAGTCCTGAAACCGCACGACGGGGACCTCGATCCGCAGATCAAAGCGGTCCATAAGCGGGCCTGATATACGACCCAAATAATCATTTCCGCAACTTGGCGCACGGCCACAGGCCTGATCAGGATCGGTCATTAATCCGCATTTGCAAGGATTTGCCGCTGCGATCAAAGAAAACTTGCAGGGCTATTTCACATACGCCTTTGCCTCCGCCGACAATTGCGGCCATGGACGCGGTGTGACGGGGTTCGCGAAAGGGGCGAGTGGATTGAATGCCGTCTGATCCCAACAATCCCGCAACGGATTGGATCATGGAGGTTTCTAACGCCTCCATCGCGTTTAGGGGAGCAGAATGCTGGCCATGCGGGCGGCCATCCTGGATTCACCCGATCCATGTGGGCCCACCTAGAACACATGATGACGGCCCGCCGCGGCAATTTCCAGGGCGCGTTTTGCGCGTTCTTGTCCGCGCACCTCTGCCATATCCAGCATCGCCT
The DNA here is from genome assembly GCA_017852835.1 of Paracoccaceae bacterium. Classification (GTDB taxonomy): domain Bacteria; phylum Pseudomonadota; class Alphaproteobacteria; order Rhodobacterales; family Rhodobacteraceae; genus HIMB11. Next base: position 37,247 of record JAFMKS010000017.1, on the reverse strand, counting down.
CTTGCGGTGTGATTTGCCGTGCCATTGCGGGTTCGCGCGGTGCCTGACCTGTCAGGTGTTGAATGATCGCCATTAGGGATTTTGTCGCTAAAACCCGCGTGGCATCCACCCATTCGGCTTCGGCCCCTGATGTTCCGGGGCAATATAAATCTTTGCCCGATTCGGCCGCTTTCAGCGCGGTGGGCAGGGAGCCGACCACAGGTTGCACGCGCCCATCAAGGGAGAGTTCACCAATGGCCAGCGCGCCTTCGCTATCCTCATTTGTTATGATGTTCAGTGCCGCTAAAAGGGCCAGCGCAAACGGCAAATCCAAATGCAATCCTTCTTTGGGCATATCGGCAGGGGACAGGTTGATTATGATCCGACGCGAGAGCAGTGCGATTGACAAAGCGCCCAATGCGGATCTGATGCGATCACGTGCCTCGCTGACCGCTTTATCTGGCAGGCCAATGATTGAAAAAGCGGGCAGGCCGGTAAAATCGCGCATTCCATTTCAACAAGTTGCGGTTCAATGCCCTCAAAGCAAACGGAAAATGCGCGTGTCATCATCTTTTGTTAACCTCATACCTGAGGTCGCGAAGAGAGGTTACGAATTGGTTAATGGACCCGTATCATTGATGCTCACCGCATCCCATGCGCCATCTGTAATGCGTATATGTGTCAGCGAAAGGTTATCGATGCGATGTGAAAAGGCTTCATAAGCGGACACATTTAACGCGCGTTGGATGGCAGCAATTACAACCCCGAAATGCACGGCCGCGATCAGCGTGCCTTGGGTGTGCCGCAATAATCCGTCAAATCCTGAATGCACGCGTTCGTAAAATCCGTTCCAGCATTCGCCATTCGGGGCGGTAAGCGTCCCGGGCGTTTCGTAGAATGCCCGAATATCCTCGGCGTGGGTTTCTTGAATTTCTGCGAACGTTTTCAATTCCCAATCGCCAAAGTTGATTTCACGTAGTTTCGGACAGTGCTCTAAACGCTGCCGACCCGTGGCCAAGCGATCCGCCGTTCCAACAGTACGGCGCAAATCGGAAGATACCAAATTGGCGGGTTGTGGAAGGAACGCGTTTAACGCATCAAAGCGATCTGTGTCGCTGAAATCTGCGTCAACATCACTCCAGCCGACCATGGATTTGCGGTGGGTTGGCGCGTGACGAATGAGGTAGAGGTCCATTAAATTCCGCCCTTCAACCACATCGGCAACCCCGCAGCAACAAATGCAACGCGATCCGATTGTTCAGCAATTTTTTGGTTCAAAGTCCCTTGAAGTCGTGCAAATTTCCGTGTGAGCGCATTTTCGGAAATCCCGCCCAATCCAACCTCATTACTGACAAATGTGATGTCCAAGTCAGACCGGGCAACCGTTTCAAGCAAGTTTTGCGTGTAACCGTCAACATCAAGCTCGTGATACAGCAAATTATTCAGCCACATGGTCAGGCAATCAACCAAAACAACCGATCCTGTGGGAAGCTGTTCTAATGCTGCCGCAAGGTCCACAGGCTCTTCGATGGTATGCCAATTTGGCCCGCGCACAGTTTGATGGGTCTCAACCTTATCCCGCGTTTCTTTATCAAGCACAACTGAGGTTGCGACGTAGTAGGGCGTGGTGGTCTGATTTGTGATCAGGGATTCTGCAAAGGCGGACTTTCCAGAGTTGATACCACCCAACACCATTGTCGTTAATTTCGTCATTTTTCCCTCAAAGTGATCTGATCCCTGCGTAGCCGCGTATCCAATACAATGAACAAGAAATTAACAGGGTTGCAAGTATAAGGAGCTACAGAGATGGCTTTGGATCAAGCGAATGCGATTTCACTTTCCCGCCGAGCGATGAAGGCGGAGTTATTGGATGCGGAAACTGAACTACAACTTGCGTATTTGTGGCGCGATCATAAAGATGAACAAGCGCTGCACAGATTAATCACCGCATATATGCGTCTGGCGATTTCGATGGCCTCAAAATTCAAGCGCTATGGTGTGCCTATGAACGACCTTATTCAAGAGGCGGGATTGGGATTGATGAAGGCTGCCGAGAAATTTGACCCCGATCGCGGCGTACGGTTTTCGACATATGCTGTTTGGTGGATTAAGGCGAGTGTTCAGGACTATGTCATGCGGAATTGGTCCTTGGTCCGTACAGGATCAACCAGCTCGCAAAAAGCGCTGTTCTTTAACATGCGCCGTATCCAGGCGCAGTTAGAGCGTGAAGCCATGCAGATGGGCATCTCATTAGATAGCGACCAATTGCATCGCAAAATCGCGACCGAAATTGGCGTGCCACTGGGTGATGTAAAGATGATGGATGGACGCCTGTCAGGCTCTGACTATTCATTGAATGCAACACAATCGACAGACGAAGAAGGTCGCGAGTGGATTGAAACACTTGAGGACGAAAGCGAAGGCGCAGATAGCCTGTTTGAGCAAGCACATGACAATGCACATTTGCGGAAGTGTTTGTTAGATGCGCTGTCTACGTTGAATGATCGCGAGCGCTTAATCGTGCGTGAACGTGCAATTCGCGAGGATACGCGCACGCTGGAAAGCCTCGGAAAAGAGCTCAGCCTGTCTAAAGAGCGGATCCGCCAAATCGAAGCGGCTGCATTCCAAAAGTTGCGCAAGCATCTGCAAAACAACATGGCAGAGGTTGCACACTACCTGTAAGGCATTGGTCGATCTGCACTTGCAGAAGGGTGGCTAAACAAAATAGTGTCGCAAGCATAGGAACACGAGGTGGCGAATATGCTTGCGGGTAACAACATCCTTTTGATCATTTCAGGCGGGATTGCTGCGTATAAATCGCTAGATCTGATCCGACGTGTGCGTGAACGCGGTGCGTCGGTGACCCCTGTTATGACACAGGCCGCGTCTGAATTTGTGACGCCGCTGTCGGTGTCGGCTCTTGCAGGTGTGCAAGTGTATCATGATTTATTTGATCTAACGGCTGAATCGGACATGGGCCACATTCAACTGTCGCGCAGCGCGGATTTGGTTGTTGTCGCCCCTGCTACTGCGGATTTGATGGCAAAGATGGCGAATGGGTTGGCGAATGATTTAGCCTCAACTTTATTGTTGGCCACGGATACGCCTGTTCTGATTGCCCCTGCCATGAATGTGCGGATGTGGGATCACCCTGCGACACAGCGTAATTTGGCGCAATTGGTTGCAGATGGGGTGCATATTGTTGGCCCGAACCCTGGTGATATGGCTTGTGGCGAATATGGGCCTGGTCGCATGTCAGAACCGCTAGAAATAATTGACGCCATTGCAGCGCATTTTGCCCCGCGTCCATTGGAGGGTCACAAGGTTCTGGTGACATCTGGTCCAACGCATGAACCGATTGATCCTGTCCGTTACATCGCAAATCGCTCCTCTGGTGCTCAGGGGACAGCGATTGCTGCCGCATTACGGGATTTGGGTGCGGATGTCCGTTTTGTAACGGGTCCCTCTGATGTGCCACCCCCCAATGGCGTCCACGTGATCCAAGTGGAAAGCGCACATGACATGTTTGATGCGGTGAAGGCGAACCTAGATGTGAGCTGCGCGATATTTGCGGCTGCTGTCGCGGATTGGCGGGTGGAAAATGCGTCTGGATCGAAAATCAAAAAACAAAATGGGTCTTTGCCCGAATTGTCGCTAACTGAAAATCCCGACATCCTCGCGCATGTTGCACAACTTGGAACAGACGCGCGCCCACCCCTTGTGATTGGCTTTGCGGCGGAAACGGATGATGTCATTGAAAACGCCACCGACAAACGTGCGCGTAAAGGATGTGATTGGATCGTTGCGAACGATGTGTCACCCGAAACTGAGATTATGGGTGGCAGCGAAAATCAGGTGATTTTGGTGACAGAACAGGGTGCGGATCAATGGCCGCGCCTCAGCAAGGGTGAAGTCGCCGCAAAATTGGCTGAACGGATCGCAGATGAGATTTTGGGGACATCGTAAATGGTCAATATAATGGTTTCTTGGTCCGATACTGCGGATCGCGATCTTGGGCTTCCGACTTATGAAACAGTTGGGGCAGCGGGCGCAGATTTGCGGGCCAATCTGCCCGATGATCATCGCGACGCAGGTGTCGAAATATCCCCGGGCGGGCGTGCCCTGATCCCCACAGGACTGCGTTTGGAAATCCCTATTGGATATGAGGTTCAGGTGCGCGCGCGTTCTGGTCTGGCGCTGAAACACGGGATTACCTTGGCCAACGCGCTTGGGACCATCGACAGCGATTATCGCGGTGATTTGGGCGTGATCCTTTGGAATGGTGGTGCAGATACGTTCCGCGTGGCCCATGGAATGCGGATTGCGCAGATGATTGTCGCACCAGTGGTTCAGGCGACCTTTGCAATTGTAGATGCACTTGATGAAACGGATCGGGGTGCAGGTGGTTTTGGGTCAACAGGGGCATGATAGGATGACGCGTAGAATGTTGATCAACGCGGTTGTAATCATCCTGATCCTGTGCGTTTGGATGATGGTTGCAGGATCAATTGCGCCGGACCTTGTGATTTTGGGGCAATCATTGGCCGCTTGGTCGGTTTTGATAACTGTGGTTGGTGGTGTTTACCTCTATCGTCAATTGCTGACATTTTTACGTGCACGTGCCCATCCGCCAGAATCACAACCAACGAAATCAACTGGGCCTTTTTCAAGCATCGAATTGGAACGCTACGCCCGTCATGTCGTGATGCGCGAAATCGGGGGGACGGGGCAAAAACGATTAAAAGACGCTAAGGTGTTGGTTGTTGGGGCAGGTGGATTGGGTGCGCCGGCTCTGCAATACCTTGCCGCGGCGGGGGTGGGTACAATCGGTGTCATTGATGATGACACCGTTGAAAATGCCAATTTGCAACGACAGGTGATCCATACCGAAGAGGGAATTGGAACGCACAAGGTTTTTTCCGCCAAAGCGCAAATGTTGGCACAAAACCCACATATCGAGGTGAAGCCCTACAATCGGCGTCTTGATGAAGAGATCGCCGAGGAATTGATCGCGGACTATGATCTGATACTGGAAGGTAGCGATAATTTTGAAACCAGATATTTGGTGAACAAGATTGCCGTTGTGCAGCAAAAACCGATGGTGTCAGGCGCGCTTAGTCAATGGGAAGGCCAGATTTCTGTGTTCGATCCCGCACGGAAAGGACCCTGTTATCAGTGTATCTTTCCTGAAAAGCCCGCTGATGGTTTGGCCCCAAGTTGTGCCGAAGCAGGGGTTTTTGCACCGTTACCAGGTGTGATTGGCACAATGATGGCGGGTGAGGCGATGAAATTAATCCTGAAAACGGGGGCAACTTTGACAGGGTCAATGTTGATTTATGATGCCCATTTCGGTGTAATCCGTCAGATCCGATTGAATAAGCGAACCGACTGTCCCATCTGTTCGGAACAAACATAACGCATAGAAAGGCGCGCAGTATGACAAATCCATTGTTGGACGCTTGGGATACACCGTTTCGGGTTCCCCCGTTTGGAAAAATCACCGCGGCCGATTTTGCACCAGCATTGGATATCGCCATGCAAGACGATTTGGCAAAAATTGATGCCATTGCCCAAAACCCGGAGCTAGCGACATTCGCCAACACTATTGAAGCATTGGAAACAACCAGTGAATTGATGCACAAGGTGCTATCGCCGTTTTACGCGATGGCAGGTGCGCATACCAATCCAGAGCTTGATGCATTGATGCGAGAGTTTTCGCCGAGGCTAGCCGCACATGGGGCCAAGATCAGCGGAAACAAGGACCTGTTTCAGCGTATTGAAAGCCTGTGGAATTCCAAGGATACCTTGGGTTTGAACGAAGAGCAGATGATTTTGTTAAAGGATCAATACCTAGGATTTGTGCGTTCGGGTGCGGCGCTGACTGGGGAGGCCGAAGCGCGATTAACGGAAATCAAATCGCGGCTGTCAGTCCTTTGCACAACATTCACGCAGAACGTGTTAGCCGATGAACGCGATTGGTTCATGGAATTGTCGGAAGATGATCTAGAAGGCCTGCCAGATTTCTTGATCGAGGCCGCGCGTAATGCAGGCAAGGAAAAGGGTGTGAACGGACCTGTCATCACCACGTCCCGATCCCTGATCGCACCATTTTTGCAATTTTCGGCTCGCCGTGATTTGCGTGAAATCGCAAAACGCGCGTGGGATGCGCGGGGCGCAAATGGCGGGGAACATGACAATCTGGCCATCGCGCAAGAAATCCTAACACTGCGCCAAGAGCGCGCGGAATTGTTGGGTTACAAAAACTTTGCCGAATTTAAGCTGGAAACAGAAATGGCAAAGACGCCCGATAATGTGCGCGACTTGCTTATGAATGTTTGGGAGCCTGCGAAATCAGCGGCAGAACGGGACGCAAAAATTCTGTCTTCGATGCTGCATGCGGATGGCATCAACGATGCGCTGCAAACATGGGATTGGCGTTATTATGCCGAACAGCGCCGCAAGGCGGAGTTTGATTTGGATGAAGCGGAAATCAAACCTTATTTCGAACTGTCGAATATGATCAATGCATCCTTTCATGTCGCGGGGCGTTTGTTTGGACTGAAATTTGAACCAATTGAATTGGACCTATATCATCCCGATTGTAAATCATGGCGTGTGACACGTGATGATGCTGATGTTGCTGTATTCATCGGCGACTATTTTGCACGTGGATCAAAACGCTCTGGGGCATGGTGTTCGGCGATGCGATCACAAACCAATTATCCCAGCCCCGAAATCCCGATCGTTGTGAATGTCTGTAATTTCGCCAAGGGCGACCCATGTCTTCTCTCGACCGATGATGTGCGCACCCTGTTCCATGAATTTGGCCATGCGCTGCATCAGATGTTGTCAAATGTGACCTATCGTTCGTTGTCAGGAACAAGCGTTGCGCGCGACTTTGTTGAATTGCCCAGCCAGCTTTATGAACACTGGGCGATGTTGCCCGAAATTCTAAAACAATTTGCGCGTCACGTGGATACGGATGAATCTATTTCAGATGCGTTGATCGAACGGATTGGTCAGGCCGCAACCTATGACATGGGGTTTTCGACGGTGGAGTATTTGGCATCTGCGATTGTCGATTTAGAATACCACACGAATGTGCCGAACGATGACATCATGGCAGCACAGTCACGTGTGTTGGATCGAATTGGGATGCCGAGCGAAATCACGATGCGACACGCCACGCCGCATTTTGCCCATGTGTTTGCAGGGGACGGGTATTCCGCCGGCTATTACAGTTACATGTGGTCCGAAGTTATGGATGCAGATGCATTCGCCGCATTTGAAGAAATCGAGAATCCGTTTGACGCGGACTTGGCGCGAAAACTGGAAAATACGGTGTTATCCAAGGGCGGATCTGTTGAACCTGACGTGCTTTTCACCCAATTCCGCGGGCGCATGCCGGGAATTAATGCCCTTTTGCAGGGGCGCGGATTAGCGACATAAAAAAGAGTCAGATTTTTTAGAGGTGAGTGTTGACACTCGTTTACGTGATCCCTACTTATGCGCCGTTGGCACTCGATTGGTATGAGTGCTAATAGCCCAAAACGGGCGTAACGTAACTTTTTTAGGGAGCCTCTAAAATGGCATTAAAACCGCTTCACGATCGTGTGCTTGTTCGCCGTGTTGAGAGCGACGAGAAAACTTCTGGTGGTCTTATCATTCCTGACAGTGCTAAAGAAAAGCCAGCGGAAGGCGTAATCGTTGCATGTGGCGAAGGCGCGCGCAAAGACAGCGGCGAGTTGATCGCAATGGCCGTAAAAGACGGTGACAAAGTGTTATTTGGCAAATGGTCAGGCACAGAAGTCACAGTCGACGGCGAAGAGCTGTTGATGATGAAAGAGAGCGATATTTTGGGCATTTTGTCCTAATCGCAAATCGTAAGAATATTAACTCATTAGACGAGGATCAGCACAATGGCTGCAAAAGACGTCAAGTTTAACACAGACGCACGCGACCGCATGCTACGCGGCGTAAATGTCCTAGCGGATGCGGTAAAGGTAACATTGGGACCAAAAGGCCGTAACGTTGTTTTGGATAAATCATTCGGTGCACCACGCATTACAAAAGATGGTGTTTCTGTTGCGAAGGAAATCGAACTAGAAGACAAGTTCGAAAATATGGGCGCACAGATGGTCAAAGAAGTTGCAAGCCGCACGAACGACGAAGCGGGCGACGGTACGACAACAGCGACTATTTTGGCGCAAGCGATTGTCAAAGAAGGCATGAAAGCGGTCGCAGCGGGTATGAACCCAATGGACCTGAAGCGTGGCATCGACATGGCAACATCAAAAGTTGTTGAAGCGATCAAAGCATCAGCGCGTGACGTAAAAGATAGTGACGAAGTTGCGCAAGTTGGCACAATCTCAGCCAATGGCGAAGCGGAAATCGGTCGTCAAATCGCAGATGCGATGCAAAAAGTTGGCAACGAAGGCGTTATCACAGTTGAAGAGAACAAAGGTCTTGAGACAGAAACAGACGTTGTTGAAGGTATGCAGTTTGACCGCGGTTACCTGTCGCCATACTTCGTGACGAACCCAGACAAAATGACAACAGAACTAGAAGACTGCATGATCCTATTGCACGAGAAGAAGCTTTCTTCTCTTCAGCCAATGGTTCCACTTCTAGAGTCAGTGATCCAATCACAAAAACCATTGTTGATCATCGCGGAAGACGTGGAAGGCGAAGCGCTTGCAACTTTGGTTGTGAACAAATTGCGCGGCGGCTTAAAAATCGCGGCTGTTAAGGCACCTGGTTTCGGTGATCGTCGTAAAGCAATGCTTCAGGACATCGCAATCCTAACTGGCGGTCAAGTGATCTCAGAAGATCTTGGCATGAAGCTAGAAGGCGTGACAATGGACATGCTGGGCACTGCGAAGAAAGTTCAAATCACCAAAGACGAAACAACAATCGTTGACGGTGCAGGCGACAAAGCAGAGATCGAAGCACGCGTTTCACAGATCCACGCACAGATCCAAGAAACAACATCTGACTACGACCGCGAAAAGCTTCAAGAGCGCGTTGCCAAATTAGCAGGCGGTGTTGCAGTGATCCGCGTTGGCGGCATGACAGAAGTCGAAGTGAAAGAGCGTAAAGACCGTGTTGACGATGCATTGAACGCGACACGCGCAGCTGTTCAAGAGGGCGTCATCGTGGGTGGTGGTGTTGCACTTGTCCAAGGCGGCAAAGCGCTTGATGGTCTTGAAGGCGTCAACGCAGATCAAAATGCAGGTATCGCAATCGTACGCCGTGCGATCGAAGCGCCACTACGTCAGATCGCTGAAAACGCAGGTGTTGATGGTGCGGTTGTTGCAGGCAAAGTTCGTGAGAGTTCAGATCCAGCATTTGGATTTAACGCGCAGACAGAAGAATATGGTGACATGTTCTCATTCGGTGTGATTGACCCTGCAAAAGTAACACGTACTGCTCTAGAAGATGCAGCATCTGTTGCTGGCCTATTGATCACAACCGAAGCAATGGTTGCTGATAAGCCAGAGAAACCAGGCGCAGCACCTGGTGGAATGCCAGACATGGGCGGCATGGGCGGCATGGGCGGCATGATGTAATCATCCGAACAGCTGCACATTGTGTTGCACGCTATTGGACCCGCGCATCTGTGATGCGCGGGTTTTGTTATTTAGGGGTTCCAAACATAGCTGTGTTCAAAGCCAATCTGGACAATCATGCGTATATTTATTTTATTTGCCGTTTCTATTTTTACTTGGATTCCACCCGCGCTTTCCACAGAAAATCGGTGTATCATCATGCTATACGGATTGGGGCGCAGTGCAAATTCTCTTTGGATTGCGGAATAATTTTTTACCGCCCGCTATTATGAGGCACACCGTCTGGCCTATCCGTCCACCAAAAAAGACCTTGGTCAATTAGGTGAAGAAATTAGCAAAGAGGCGCAAGGTTTGTGTTCAACTACTCCTAATTTTCTAACTTATTCAATGGGTGGGATTATCCTGCGTGTGATTAAATCCATGCACCCTGATTTCGCAGTGTCGCGGGTTGTCCGCCCAATTATGGATCAGAAATTGTTGATAAATGAGGGGATTGGAAACTGTTCGTGCATCTGAATGGACCCGCGGGGGTGCGTCTTGGTCGCGATGGGATAGTCAGGGAACTTCCCAACGTTGATTTTGACCTTGGCATCATTGCAGGAAGCTGCAGTTTAAACCCATATTATTCGTATCTGATCACAGGCCGAGATGACGGAAAGGTATCTATTGAGGCTAAAAAAGTTGCAGGAATGAAAGATCACATCGTTTTACTCGTCACGCATACATTCATGATGAACAATGCCGAGGTTTTAAACCAAGCCTTGCATTTTTTCCAAAATGGGTATTTTCGAAAGGAATGAAACCTTGTGCTGGCGTCTGTCAGCCGTTCGGAAATGGATCGGATCGATGCAATTCACCCTTTCAAATGTGACTTACTTGGGTACCACTGGCATACAAGTTGGGCGTGTGGCTGTTTCGGGGAATGTCTTTTCAGAAGGGACGACAGGGCGATCCATTGATGCTTCTGGCTATACGATCTTGCCTGGTTTGATTGATCTGCACGGGGATGGATTTGAACATCATATGGCGCCACGCCGCGGCGCGGTTAAAGATTTGGCCAGAGGGTTGCGCGCAACCTGCTCTGAATTGGCGGTGAACGGGATTACCACAGCCGTTATGGCGCAATTCTATAGTTGGGAAGGGGGCATGCGCGGGCCTCATTTTGCGAGTGAAGTCTTTGCTCAACTGCGTAACAAACGCGCTCAGACGCCTGTCGATATTATTCCACAATTGCGCTTTGAATATCTGATGCGCGAAGATTGGGAACGGGCTGGTGCGATGATCCGCGAATTTGACATTCCCTATGTCGTTTTAAACGACCACGTCCCGCACGAGGCATTGGCCAAGGGAAAGAAGCCGCCGCGTTTAACGGGGCAGGCATTAAAGGCCAAGCGCAGCCCAGAGGCGCATTTGGCGCTATTGCAACAGATGCACGAAGGGCAAGAGGCGGCCTTGCACGATCTGCCCAATTGGATTGCGCAGTTTCCCAATGTCCTGTTCGCAAGCCATGACGACGCGACCAAATCACAGCGGCAGCAATTTTCGCAAATGGGCGTAAAAATCGCTGAATTCCCAGAAACGGAGGCGGCCGCTGGCGCCGCTATTGACTTGGGCGAGGCTGTCATTTTAGGCGCACCAAATGTGATGCGGGGATCATCCCACAAAGGCAATGTTTCGGCGCGTGATTTGGTGACGCAAAATTTGTGTACAGCGCTTGCATCTGACTACCATTATCCATCGATGTTGCAGGCAGCGCTGCAATTATCTACCGAGATCGGATTTGAATACGCTTGGCCATTGGTTTCATCAAACCCTGCATCCGTACTTGGCCTAAATGACAGGGGGAGCGTCAGCGCAGGGCAACGGGCAGATTTTATTGTCCTAAACGCGGATATTCAGCTTGAGGCGACATTTTCCAATGGTCGCCCCGCATATCTCGCAGGGGAATTTGCAGCCCGTTTATTGGCCTAGATTGAAGTGACGCGGTTAAAGTGGCCCATTTTGCGGCCTTTTTTCACGTCTGCCTTGCCATAGAGGTGCAGCGAAACCTTGGGGTCTTTGGACAGATCTGGCACACGGTCCATATCAGCGCCAATCAGGTTTTCCATAACTACGTCCAAATATCGGGATCCATCGCCCAATGGCCAACCCGCTACGGCGCGGATGTGCTGTTCGAACTGGTCCACGGCGCATCCATTTTGCGTCCAATGGCCCGAATTATGAACGCGCGGTGCGATTTCATTCACAATCAAACCTTGGGGCGTTACGAACATCTCAACACCCATCACGCCAACATAATCCATTGCATTCAAAATTTTCCCGGCCATCAACGCGGCATCCATCGCCATCAACGCAGGGATTTCCGCAGGGATCGTGGTGGTATGCAAAATGCCGTCACGATGCACGTTTTCACCTGGATCATAGCAGGCGATTTCACCGTTTATGCCACGAGCGGCAATTACAGAAATTTCGCGCGAAAAATTGACGAACCCTTCCAAGACCGAGGGTGCACCCGCCATGTCAGAATGCGCGGTTTCAATGTCATCTGTGGATTTCAGACGGGATTGACCTTTGCCATCGTACCCAAAACGACGTGTTTTCAAAATCGCGGGCAGGCCAATTTTTTCTGCTGCCGCCTGCAAATCGGCAAGTGTATCAACTTGTGCATAGGGTGCCGTCGTCAGGCCCAGATCATTTAAGTAGTCTTTTTCTGTGATGCGATCTTGGGACACCTGCAGGGCCTCGCGATTTGGATAAATCGGTTTGATCGTCTCGAGCACGTCAAGCGCATCAGTCGGGATATTTTCAAATTCATAGGTAATGACATCTACGGATTGGGCAAATGCATGCAGCGCTTCGGTGTCCTCGTAAGAGGCCATTGTGCATTCATCCGCAACTTGTGCGGCGGGTGGGTTTGCACCTGGTTCATAGATATGCGTCCGAAATCCTAGTCGACTTGCGGCAACGGACAACATGCGCCCTAACTGACCACCCCCCAAAATTCCAATTCGCGCGCCTTGGGGCAATGTATTACTCATCTGTGGGCACCTCTGGGATGGACGCGGAAAGCGCATCACGCCACGCATCAAGACGTTCTGCCAATGCATCATCAGACACCGCCAAAATACCCGCGGCCATCAGTCCCGCGTTTGCAGCACCCGCTGCACCAATCGCCATAGTGGCAACGGGAAAACCTTTGGGCATTTGAACAATAGAATAGAGGCTATCCACACCTGACAGCGCCTTGGTTTGAACAGGTACACCAACCACAGGCACGCGCGTTTTGGATGCCATCATGCCAGGCAAATGCGCGGCGCCACCGGCACCTGCGATGATCACCTTTAACCCTTTGGACGCAGCTGATTTGCCATAGTCCCACAAACGATCAGGCGTGCGATGCGCAGAAACAATTGCGGTTTCATAAGAAATCCCAAGTTCATCCAAAATATCTGCGGCAAGCTTCATTGTGGGCCAATCAGATTGGCTTCCCATGATAATGCCGACTTGTGGTGATGTGCTCATTTTGCCCTCGTCACGCTGCCTGAGCGCGGCACTATAGCCATTTCCAAAGCTTAAGCAATGATATCTGGTGTCAGACGATCATCGATCACTGCAATTTTGTCTTTCAACAACAGCTTTTTCTTTTTCAACCGTTGAATCGTCAGCTGATCTGCAGTCCCTTTTTCAATCAAGGCTTCTATCGCCTGATCCAAATCGCGATGTTCATCACGCAGAACAATGAGTTCCAGCCGAAGCACATCGTCGGTTTTCATGGAAAAGTCGTGGGGGGTCTGCATCGTTCGTTCGTCCAAATTGATACGTTAACTATACGTTAAAATTTCTACTCTGCCTAGGCTTGCATTGTCGCACGCGAACACTCATATTTTAAATGTGGTCGCCATATGGGACCCAACTTTCTGTCGCTTAGATAAGGACAAGATGATGACAAAACTTACCTTGGGGTCACATCCCCACATGCTTGGCTTCGAGCAATTGGAACGCCTGCTAGAGCGGACCGCGAAAACAGGCAACGAAGGGTACCCCCCATTTAATATCGAACAAACATCGGATCGTGGATATCGAATTACGCTGGCTGTTGCAGGGTTTGCAGAAGAGGATCTGTCAATCACTGTTGAGGATCGCCAGTTGGTCATCCGAGGGCGCCAACGCGACGATAGTTCAGAGCGTGTCTATTTGCACCGTGGGATCGCGGCGCGGCAATTTCAACGTTCATTCGTTTTGGCAGAGGGTGTAGATGTTGGGGATGCAACTATGGAAAATGGTCTGCTGCATATCGATCTAACCCAAGTGATGCCTGAAACAGTTGTTCAAACGATTAAGATTAATCGGGGGTAAACGAATGGAAAATACAGTTAACGAAATACTAATCGACGAACGCATCGTCTACGTCCGCCCTGTGTCAACAGCGATCTTGCCCGACGATGTTCGTGAAGAATTGGGCAATATTGATGAGGTTTACGCCGTGCACTCGGCAGCTGGTGAACGCCTGGCACTGGTGACGGAACGTGACATGGCATTTGTTCTTGCGCGGCAAAACGATTTGTCACCCGTGGCGGTCCATTAGGAACGAATGATTGCCTTTTCACGGTGCGATGATAGCGTTGCGCCATGACAGATTTTGAATGTGACTGGATTGATGCATTCACCGACCAAGCGTTCGGTGGAAATGGCTGTGCGGTTGTTTATGACAAAAACGGACTACCCGATGAAATATGCTGCGCATTCGTAAGGGAAACATCACTGACCGAGTGCACATTTGTTGCTCCCTCTGACGTTGCGGATTTCAAAGTTAGGTATTTTTTGGCAGGCGGGGAAATTCCATTTGCGGGACACCCAACATTGGCGACGGCTGTTTCGCTGATTAATCGTGATCAAATCCATGCATCAAAGATCACATTCGAAACGCGCACGGGAATTGTTCCGATTGAAATTGATGAAAGTTTCGGACTGCCTAGAATTACCATGACACAATGCGCGCCCGATTTCGGGCCAGAATTGGACCCAGAGTTGTTGGCGCGTATTGGGGGGGTTTCTGCAAATGATATCATTGCACCGCCACAAGTTGTCAGTACGGGATTACCATTTTGCATTGTTCTTCTGCGCGATCATGATGCGTTGAAACGTGTCCAACTGCATCCTGAACTGACCAAAAAATTTCAAGAGGCCGGAATTTATGAGGGGCTGATGGAACCCTATTGGGCAACCTTGCGGGGCGCGACAGAGGTGGGCGATACATTTTCACGTTTGCCAATGTTGGCGCCGAATCCGCCAGAGGATGCATTTACGGGGTCTGCCACGGGCTGTTTGGCGGCCTATCTATGGTCACGCGGTTTGATTGATGATCGCAATTTTATTGCCGAACAGGGGCATTTTATGGGCCGCCCCGGTCAGGCCCAAGTGCAGGTTTTGGGCCCGCAACGCAGCATTCAGGGGATACGCGTGGCCGGTCATGGCCATGTGTTGATGAGTGGTAAACTACATTTGCAGTAGGGCTATTCGCCCTCTGCCAAAAAGCGTTCTGCATCCAATGCTGCCATGCACCCCATTCCTGCGCTGGTGATCGCCTGACGATATGTGTGATCGGTTAAATCACCCGCTGCAAACACGCCTGGGATGGACGTGCATGTTGATCCCGCCTCAACCTGAACATAGCCGCCGTTATGCGTTTCCAACTGGTCTTTTACCAATTCGCTTGCAGGTGAATGGCCGATGGCGACAAACACGCCTTTACACGGAATTTCAGCAATCTCGCCCGTTTCGACGTGACGCACACGCACGGCTTCGACTCCTTTTGGGTTGTCGCTGCCAACAACTTCTTCCAATTGGTGGAACCACAGGGGCTCAATCTTGTCGTTTTTCATCAGGCGATCTTGTAGGATTTTTTCCGCGCGCAATTCATCACGACGATGGATCAATGTGACTTTCGACGCAAAATTCGTCAGGAACAGCGCTTCTTCCACGGCTGTGTTTCCACCACCAATGACAACAATTTCTTGGCCGCGGTAAAAGAACCCGTCACAGGTTGCGCATGCTGATACGCCAAACCCTTTGAACGCCTCTTCTGAGGGAAGGCCCAACCATTTCGCACGTGCACCAGTTGCCAAGATAACGGCATCGGCTGTGTAAATCGTGCCATTGTCCCCTGTTGCGATGAAGGGGCGTTTGGATAAATCAAGCTTATTGATCATGTCACCGATAATCTCGCACCCCATTGCGGATGCATGTGCCTCCATCCGAACCATTAGATCGGGACCCTGAACTTCGGTATCACCGGGCCAATTTTCAACTTCGGTTGTGGTGGTCAATTGGCCACCGGGTTCCATCCCTTGAACCAAAATGGGTTCCAACATCGCGCGGCTTGCGTAAACGCCCGCGGTGTATCCCGCAGGTCCAGAGCCAACAATTAAAACTTTTGTGTGACGTGTGTCTGACATAGTATTCTGTGTCCCCAGATCAGAGAATTTTACGCTTATATAATCACAAGAGTAGGCGGAGGAAACCCATCGCGCAGAATAGTGAGTGAAAAATAACAAATAATATTATTGCGACATTGTGAAATATTGTTGCGCATGTTGCGCCCGTCAGGTATTGATCGTGCAACTTGGGAGTACATGATGCCATTAACACGTTTAGATCCGATTGACCGCCTTATCCTTGCTGAGTTGCAGGCTGATGGCCGGATGACAAACGTTGAATTGGCAAAACGCGTTGGGATTTCTGCGCCACCCTGTCTGCGTCGTGTTCGCGCATTGGAAGAGCAGGGGTTCATCAAGGGATATCACGCGCAGGTGGATGCCCGCGCGCTGGGGTTTGAGGTGCAGGTGTTTGCAATGGTCGGATTGCAAAGCCAGGCAGAATCGGACCTGCGTGCATTTGAGGACCGCTGTCGTGGATGGCCGTTGGTGCGGGAGTGCCATATGTTAAATGGCGAAGTTGATTTCATGCTGAAATGCGTGGCGCCTGATCTCAGCACCTTTCAAAGTTTCCTGACAGAGGAATTGCTCTGCGCTGAAAATGTTGGATCAGTCAAAACATCATTGGTCATTCGTGGGTCCAAAGATGACCCTGGCGTCCCATTTGAAGTCTTAGAGGAACGCCTAACCAAACAATCCTAACTACAGTGTAATACAGGAAATCAGGCGGCCATAATCGGCCTCGCCAGCATGTGTTGTTCTGCGGTAGGAATAGTAATATTCCTCATTAGAATAGGTGCATTCGTGGATCCAATGTGCGCTTTTGATCTCTGCATTCCTGAGAGTGTGAAGGCCAAAGGCAGGCAGATCAAATTGGAATTTTCCCTCTTGTGCGCCTTCAATGAAAAACGACTCAAAAGTCGGGTCATGTGACACAAATTGATCGCGAAATTCAGCGCCAACTTCATATGCGGATTGCGAAATACAGGGCCCGATTGCGGCACTGATGTTTTCCCGTTTTGCGCCCAGTGCGATCATCGCATCAACCGTCGCGCCAATCACGCCTGCAAGTGCACCTTTCCAACCTGCGTGGCAGGCTCCGATCACATCTGCGTCTGGATCATGAAACAACACGGGCTGGCAATCCGCGGTCAGGATCGTTAGGATGTCACCCTTGCGATTGCTGACAACGCCATCCGCATGTGGACGGTCTGAGAATGTATCATCGACTGTCACTACTTTGGCAGAATGAAATTGATGCAGCGCGATGAGATTAGAGGCACTGCTCCCCATATCCTCGGCAACGCGGGCACGATTTATTTGAACGATTTCACGTTGATCACTGGATCCAATGCCGCAATTCAATCCGCGGAAAATACCCGATGAAGCCCCACCCAAACGCGTATAAAACCCGTGATTTACATTCGCTAAATTTGGGCTTTTTATGCGTTTTACGGTCATGCTTCAAATCCAGCGGGGCAGGGGCCATTTTGGGGGAATAGAGATATTGCTTTGAACAATGTTCCCATTTCTTTTTCATGGGTCAAGCGGCGATAGGCCGAAATGACGTCATTTTTTTGTACCTCATTTGCGGCACTGGTCACAAGAGTTTGGGTGCGATGGGAAATGCCCAGTCGTTCTAACAAATCCTGTTGGGTGCACATGTTGGAAACCTGGCACCGACTGGCAGATGCAATTTGTTCGAAATCTACGTGTGCGGTTAGGTCTGCATCGCCCAAGGCGTGCAGCACGTTTGAGTATTGGTGATCCGCCACGGCCTGTAGTGTATCCCCTTTTGACGTCCAACCCCCATAATCGATGATCAGCGCACATCCCCCGTGTGTTTGGATACGCTTGCTAAGCTGACCAGTCACGCTTTGGGTGGCCTCGGATACCTCGACAATATCTCCGTCCTGTGTATCGCTCAAACGTGTTTGCAGATAGTCGCTCGTTTGCGCAATAGGCGAGAGACCAAAGCCAAGTTCATCATCCTGCAGGCCGATCAAACGTTCATGCCAAACATCGCCGACACGCACATATTGTCGGATTGGTAGCGCATCAAAAAATTCATTTGCAACAACAAAGATTGGTTTTTCGGCTAATTCACCGAGCGATGAAATCCATTTGACCTGATAGCCTGAAAGCGTGTGTTGTTGACGCTTTTGCATCGTTTCAGATGCTTCTAGCAACGTGATGTCTGCCGCGCGGTGTAGGCCAGGCACACTGCGCGTTGCGCGTAAAATATCCGACATCAGCGTTCCGCGTCCGGGGCCCAACTCAAGCAGATGAAAATCTGCAGGCGCACCCTGATCCATCCATGCCTGCGCAAGGCAGAGGCCCAGAAGCTCTCCAAACATCTGCGAAATTTCTGGGGCTGTGGTAAAATCGCCCTGAACGCCAAAGGCAGGGTTTTTGACGTAGTATCCATGTTCGGGATGCAACAGACAGATTTGCATAAAGTCCGAAACACGCAATGGACCATCCAGCTCAATACGTTCGCGTATGATGTGATCCAGCGGCGTCATGCGGACACGGGTTTGCTGCGGATGATCAGGAGTAGGCCAATCAACATCATCGGAATTGATAACAGTTGTCCCATGGTTACTCCCCATTCGCCAAATTGGATGACATAACCTATTGGATTTAGGGCAGAGGTAAATTGCGCGTCAGGTTGACGGACCAATTCAACGATTGATCGTGCGATGCCGTAGCCGACGAAAAATGTTCCACAAACAAACCCTGGCCGTTTCAATGCGCCTTTGTGAAACGCCAAATAGATCAGCACCGCACCAAGTAACAAACCCTCAAGCAGTGCTTCATACAATTGCGATGGATGGCGCGCGCAAAACCCCACGATTTGACCACAGGATTGCGCGGCCTCGCCCGGGAAAATGACGCCCCAAGGCAGATCAGTTGGACGCCCCCAAAGCTCTGCGTTGATAAAGTTGGCAATGCGTCCCAACAACAAACCCACAGGTGTTGCCAAGGCCAACAGATCGGCCCCAGATACTAGGGGTGTATAGGTTTTTCGGTAATATAAATATGCGCCCAGGATCACCCCCAATAACCCACCATGAAAGGCCATGCCACCCTTCCACAGCATTAGGATTTCGATTGGGTTGGCAAGATAATGTGCCGTATCATAGAATATCACATATCCAAGTCGACCGCCGAAAATGATCCCCAAGATGCAATATGTCAGCAAATCTTCAAGCTGTACGGGATCAAGTGGTGCTTGATTGCGTGGCCAAATCAGTGGACGTGATACCGCGAAATAGGTGATACGCCATGCAAGGATCAGGCCCAAGATATAGGCCATCGCATACCAGCGCAGCGCAAGATGGATTCCAAAGACGTTAATTGAAAAAATCTCGGGCGAAATATTTGGAAATTCTATCACGTGTGTACCTCTCCAAATATGACTTCATCCAACAAGAATGACTTGTCAACCTTGCGGTGCGCCTCAATTCGTACCATATGTAGTATGAAACAAATGTGGAGAGTGCGATGACCCCCCGGAATAAAATGTTCGATGACTTGTCCCAATTGATGACAAACGCGATGGGTGTTGCGCAGGGCGCACGGGATGAGGCCGAAAATGCGATGAAATCGTGGATGGACCGTTGGTTGGCGGATCGTGATTTCGTAACGCGCGAAGAATTTGATGCAGTGCGCATGATGGCCCAAAAAGCGCGCGAAGAAAACGCAGAGCTAAACGCGCGCCTCGATGCTTTAGAGGATAAATAAACGTCAAGAGTCTCACTCCCTTGACCTCTTTGCTGATCGCAAACTGGGCAAAGTTCAATAAACTTGGTCACACGTGATCAATAAAAATCAGGCCGCTTCTGCTAAATAAAATCGCGCAGAACGCCCAAACACCATTACCGAATTCAGAGCGAAACCAAAATCGCATATTTTCTGTGGATAACTTTTTTATCCACAGCATTCTGTGTGTGACACAAATATTTTGCTTTACATATCAATCAAAGCACAGCACCATATGTAGTAAGGGGCTGGGTGATCCCCCCAGTCTCTTGAGCAGGCACCAAGCGATTGGGGAAGCTGCCACTTCCCTACGCTAAGCATAAAAGAGGTGGCGCTATGGCATTGAACGAGCAGTTCTTAGAAGAAGAAATTCACCCAATCGATATTGTCGAACACATCGCTGAGCACCATGAGTGGGAGTTCGATCGTATAGAAGAAAATCAAATCGCAATGGCCGTTGAGGCGCAGTGGCGGACATATTCGCTAACGTTGGCGTGGTCAGGATTTGATGAAACGCTGCGGTTGATTTGCACCTTCGAAATGGAGCCGCCGAAAGAGCGACTTCCAGCCCTTTATGAAGCGTTGAACGAAGTAAACGACCGCTGCTGGACGGGTGGTTTTTCCTACTGGGACGAACCTGGGTTGATGGTTTATCGGTATGGTTTGGTTTTGGCGGGGGGGCAGTTTGCATCGCCTGAACAAATCGACACCATGATCGGCGCTGCAGTCATGAATGCAGAGCGGTATTATCCCGCCTTCCAATTGGCGGTATACGGAGAGCACACGCCGCAGCAAGCGATGCAAGTCGCCATTGCAGAAGCCTACGGTCACGCATAATAATATCCCCCAAATGACATTGATTGTTTGGGGTTAATATGACACTTGACACACTTTCTCAGCAGGGTTTGGTTCTGCTTGGTTGCGGAAAAATGGGGTCTGCCATGTTGGCGGGTTGGATTGCAAATGGTTTGAACCCATCTTCGGTCTACGTTGTTGATCCGTATCCATCGGACTGGGTGCTCGCACAGGGGGTTCACGTCAATGAAGAATTACCTGCGAAACCTGCACTGGTTCTGATCGCTGTTAAACCCCAGATGATGCAAGCGGCGCTTCCGACGATTCAGGTGATGGGCGGCGGGGAAACTGTGTTTCTATCGGTTGCGGCTGGCATCTCTATCAGAACTTATGAGGACATTTTGGGTGCAAATTCCCCGATTTTGCGGGCAATGCCAAATACTCCTGCTGCAATTGGTCAGGGGATTACGGCACTGATTGGAAATGCCGTGTCGACAGCAGATCACATTGATCTGGCGCATGCGCTTTTATCGGCAATTGGTGAGGTTGTTGATTTGGATAGCGAAAGTCAAATGGATGCCGTCACAGGTGTTTCGGGGTCTGGGCCGGCTTATGTGTTTTATATGATCGATGTACTGGCCAAAGCAGGCGAGGCGCAGGGGTTGTCGCCAGACTTGGCCATGCAATTGGCCAAGGCCACCGTGGCGGGTGCAGGCGCATTGGCCAAGGCGTCCGAGGAAACTCCCGAACAGTTACGGATCAATGTGACCAGTCCGAACGGAACAACACAGGCGGGGCTTGAGGTTTTGATGGATCAAAATGCGGGTCTGCCCCGATTGATCGGTGGAACCGTTGCAGCCGCGACCATGCGTTCAAAGGAGCTTTCAAATGGCTGACATCACCTATGATGATTTTTTGAATGTCGATATCCGTGTGGGCACAGTGATCCGTGCAGAACCCTTTCCCGAGGCGCGAAAGCCAGCGATTAAAATGTGGATTGATTTTGGCGATGAAATTGGCGAACGCAAAACATCAGCGCAGGTCACAGTACATTATACACTAGAGCAATTGGTCGGAAAACAGGTGATGGGGGTTGTTAATTTCCCGCCGCGGCAGATTGGGCCGTTCATGTCCGAGGTTCTGGTTTTGGGGTGCATGGATGATTCAGGTGCAGTTGTTCTGATCGCCCCAGATCAAATTGTGCCAAACGGTGGTCGGATGCATTAGTCCTTAATCGCCTGTCGCCAATGCACGCGGCATAGCGAGACATAGGTTTCGTTTCCGCCAACTTGTACCTGCGCGCCGTCTTTCAACACGTTTCCGTGTTCGTCCTGTCGCACGACCATAGTTGCCTTTTTCCCGCAGTGGCAAATGGTGCGTATCTCTCGCATCTCGTCCGCCAATGCCAAAAGCGCTGCTGAACCTGGAAAGAGCTTCCCCTGAAAATCCACGCGCAACCCGTAACACATGACGGGCACCTTCAAATCATCCACAGCGCGGGCCAGTTGCCAAACCTGATCAGCGGACAAAAACTGTGCCTCATCAATGAAGACACAGGCGCAGGGGCCAGCATTCAGGCGCTCTTGTATATTTGAAAATAGGTCTGTTTTGGATGCAAAAGTGTCTGCATCCGCCCCGATCCCAATGCGTGATCCGATTCTTCCGGTTCCCGCGCGATCATCAAAATTTGCGGTCAACAGATACGTCTGCATCCCCCGTTCAACATAGTTATAGGACGCCTGTAGCAAAAGCGTGCTTTTGCCCGCGTTCATCGTCGAATAGTGAAAATACAGTTTGGCCATAGCCAAGTCATGCCGTGCAGGACGTTGAATTTCAAGCTGAAAGGGGTGGAAAATACACTAAGTAATGCAACACTTACCACAATCGTTAACCCAACCCCGCGGATGCCTAACCGCGGCTGGTTTGCGGCCAGGAGTGATTGTCACATCTTCCCACCCCAATTCGGCAACTTGATCAGCATTATGCCTTTGCTTGCACGAACTATAATTATGGCACTGCCTAAAGTATTGTTTAATGGGAAAAGGATGGGGGTTTTCCCCATTTGGGGAGTGTGAGAGAATTTTGTAAGCAAACTGTTGGAAGTTACTTGAAAAAGCACGCAGAGACTTTGGTCAAAGATGTGGGAATTGAAAACGCCTGCTGAATTACTGGTAAGTCAAAGGCAACATTAGGCCGATATTATTCCGATAATCCCAAACACTTTGACCGCTATATGCCGATTGATGCCGTTGCAGCCTTGGAAAAGACAGCCAGCTTTCCACATGTAACAATCGCCTTGGCCGAGGTGATCGGCACAACATTGTCCCGCAATTGTCGTGAGTCAAGTTCAGAAGAATACGGGGCAGGGGGCGTGAATTCCGATGTGATTGCCCTTTCGCAACGGTTTGCGAATCTAATGTCAGAATACCATCAATCCATCGATGACGGTATCATCACAATCAACGAAACAAAGCGGTTATTGCGAGAAACGGTTGCTTTGCAGCAAGTTTTGGTTGATATGAAAATGCATCTTGAGGAAGAAACTAACAAACACGCATGAAACAGATTGATCCAGTTTTAACAGACCGTGGTTCCAAATACGCGGTGACTGGGTCGGAGGCCAAAACCAAGGCCGATGCTTTGGCCGTTTTAAAGCAATTAAAACGTTCGAAAAAATTTGCAAAGGCGACCCATAATACATGGGCGCTTTTGTCATCGAGCGAGGGTGGCATAAAAAATGACGATGGCGAAGCGGGGGCAGGCATTGTCATCCTGCGCATGCTAGAACGTGAAGAACTGTTTGATCACGTTGTCATCGTCACGCGGTGGTTTGGCGGTACGCATTTGGGGGGCGATAGATTTCGCCGCGTCCAAGACTGCGTACGCGCCTATTTGGATCAGGATTAAAGCCCGTCGAATTCGCACAGGACCTGCACGCCCATATTCATGGACTGAAGCTTTTGGCGCCCCCCCAATTCAGGTAAATCCACAATAAATGAACATCCAACAATGTCCCCACCAAGGCGTTCAATCAACTTTATGCCCGCCTCGGCCGTGCCGCCTGTGGCCAATAGATCATCAACAACCAAGATACGCTCACCCGCTTCGATCGCGTCGTCATGGATTTCAACGATCGCTTCGCCATATTCCAATTTGTAATCTTGCGAAATGGTGGTGCCTGGCAATTTGCCCTTTTTGCGAACAGGCACAAATCCTGTGCCCAACTGATGGGCAATCGCCCCACCCAAGATAAATCCACGCGCCTCTAACCCAACAACTTTGTCAATGGGCTGACCCGCGTAAGGGTGTAGCATTTGATCGATGCACATGCGAAATCCGCGCGGGTCGGCAAAAAGTGTCGTGACATCGCGAAACATGATCCCCTCATGCGGGAAATCAACGATAGAGCGAATATAATCTTTTACGGTTTTCATGTCTAATCCTTAAAGTACGCGACCTGCGATTGCATCCAGTTTCGCAATCAATTCGGGATCGCGTTTATCGGGGGCGGTCATGATTGCAAACTCCAATGCTTTATCGCAGCCATGTGGACAGTCGTCACGATCTTGACCCAACAGCGCGGGTAGACGGCCCACCAAATCGCGTGCCTTACCTGCGTTTCCTTGCAATGTTGCAATGATTGACGTGATGTCGACGCTACCGTGTTCTGGGTGCCAACTGTCGTAATCTGTGATCATCGCGACCGAGGCATAGCACAGCTCGGCTTCACGGGCCAATTTCGCCTCTGGCATGTTGGTCATGCCAATCACATCCGCGCCCCAGC
Source organism: Paracoccaceae bacterium (assembly GCA_017852835.1). Lineage (GTDB taxonomy): Bacteria > Pseudomonadota > Alphaproteobacteria > Rhodobacterales > Rhodobacteraceae > HIMB11. The sequence continues at coordinate 12,921 of JAFMKS010000017.1, read as the reverse complement.
TTTCGCGGTACATTTTGCTTTCTGCAATGCTGGAAAACTGTGGACCTTCCATTGCCAAATAGGTGCCGCCATTATGGACGGTGATCCCAGCATCGCTTGCCGCCTGAACGCAGGCCGCCGAGAGGCGTGGGCAAGTTGGGTGCGCGACCGAAACATGGGCCACACAGCCCGTTGCAAAAAACGACTTTTCGCGTGCAAAGGTACGGTCGATAAATTGATCCACTATAACAAAATCGCCAGGGGCCATCTCATCTCGGAAGGAACCACAGGCCGAAACACTGATCACATCGGTGACGCCCAATCGTTTCAGCGCATCAATATTCGCGCGGTATGGTACCGTTGTGGGCGAATAGACGTGCCCGCGCCCATGCCGGGGCAAAAACACCATGTCGACGCCGTTTAATGTGCCTGTCAAAACCTGATCCGATGGTGCCCCCCAAGGTGTTTCAACATCTGTCCATGTTGCACCCACCAAACCGTCGATATCGTAGATTCCTGATCCGCCAATAATTGCGATTTTTGTTTTACGCATAATCCGTTCCTTACGTCTGAGTCTGGGAATAATTACCTGTGATGATGCGATACGTAAAATGACATTTTACGTGATTTTGGGTCATCTTGCTTTCCAATATGCGAAAACTTGGATATGTGGGCGCAAAATCACACCAAAGGGGTACGTTATGACACCTGCAATTATGGCGCGCTTTGCACGTATGGCAAAGCCGGATCTGAGCCTTATGAACGACGAAGGGTTCACCGCATCCCGCCTGCGCATTGAAATTTTATCTGGTCTAACGGTTGCATTGGCCTTGGTACCCGAGGCTATCGCCTTTGCTTTTGTTGCGCATGTGCATCCGTTGGTGGGCCTTTATGCGGCCTTTATCGTTGGTTTGATCACTGCGCTATTTGGCGGACGTCCCGGAATGATTTCGGGTGCCACAGGTGCCTTGGCAGTGGTCATGGTTGCCTTGGTCATTGAACACGGCGTCGAATATTTGTTCGCCACCGTCGTCTTGATGGGTTTGTTGCAAATTTTTGCAGGTGTGATGCAGTGGGGTAAATTCATCCGATTGGTCCCGCACCCTGTTATGCTGGGATTTGTGAACGGCTTGGCCATCGTAATCTTTTTGGCGCAATTGACGCAATTTAAGGTCAGCGATGGCGATGGTCAGGTTTGGTTAAGTGGCACACCCCTATATGTCATGCTGGCATTAGTGGCCTTAACAATGGCGATCATTCACTACCTTCCCAAATTGACCAAAGTCATTCCAGCGCCCTTGGCGGGTATCGGTATTGTTGCGGCCATTGTGATCGTTTTCGGACTGGACGTTCCACGCGTGGGTGACATGGCCTCTATCGAGGGTGGATTGCCACCCTTCCACATTCCAGCGGTCCCATTCACATGGGAAACGCTGCAAATTATTTTGCCCTATTCGATCATTTTGGCAGCGATTGGTTTGATCGAAAGCCTTTTGACACTGAATCTTGTTGGTGAAATGACGGGCAAACGTGGCGGGGCAAGTCAAGAATGTGTGGCCCAGGGTTTGGCCAATACCGTAACAGGGTTCTTTGGTGGTATGGGTGGTTGCGCCATGATCGGGCAATCCATGATCAACGTGAAATCAGGGGGGCGCACGCGCATTGCGGGCATCGCAGCGGCGTTGTTCCTGCTGTTCTTTATTCTGGCTGGTTCTTCGATCATTGAACAAATACCGCTGGCAGCACTTGTCGGTGTGATGTTCATGGTGGTGATTGGAACCTTTGCCTGGAACTCATTCCGCATCATGCGCAAGGTGCCATTGATTGATGCATTCGTTATTGTTTTGGTGACGATTGTGACCGTTGCAACCGACTTGGCCGTGGCTGTGGTTGTGGGGGTGATCGTCTCTGCTTTGGCTTATGCATGGAACAATGCGCGCCGTATCCACGCCCATACCGAAATCGACGCAGATGGGGTGAAGGCCTATCGCATTCAGGGTCCATTATTTTTTGGATCCTCAGATGGGTTTATGGAGTTATTTACGATAGATGCTGATCCATCAAAGGTGATCGTGGATTTCGCAGACAGCCGTGTTGTGGATCAATCTGCACTCCAAGCGATTGAGGCTGTAGCAGCGAAATACGAGGCAGTTGGAAAACAAATTCAGCTGCGCCACCTAAGCCGCGACTGTCATAGTTTATTGACCAAAGCGGGGCATTTGATGGTGGATAGTGATGATGATCCAGAATACGAAATCGCCGCAAATTATTCGGTGCGCACCGGAATATTGGAAGGCGGGCACTGACCCAAAAAAGGCGCCATCTGGCGCCTTTTTTATTTGATCTGTTATTTTCCCAGGCACCAACGCATCACGGCCTTTTGCGCGTGAAGACGGTTTTCAGCCTCATCAAAAATCACTGAATTTGATCCGTCCATGACTTCGGACGTGGCCTCTTCATTACGATGCGCAGGAAGGCAATGCATAAACAACGCATCCTCATTAGCATGCGCCATCAATTCGGCATTCACCTGATAGGCACGCAGTTGATTGTGGCGGCGTTCGCGGGTTGTCGGGTGATCATGCATGCTAACCCAAGTATCGGTCACGACCAAATCAGCGTCCTGAACCGCCTTATGCGGATCGCGTTCGATTTGTACATTTGATCCTTTAGCACGAGCTTCTTCGATAAAACCCATTTCTGGGTCCAACTGTTCTGGACCCGTAAAGGTCAGGTCAAACCCAAATTGACCCGCCGCGTGCGCAAAGCTGGCAAAGACATTATTGCCATCGCCCGACCAGACCACTTTTTTCCCGGTGATCGGGCCACGGTGTTCTTCGAACGTCATGATGTCGGCCATGATCTGGCAGGGATGTGTGCGGTTGGTCAGTCCGTTTATTACGGGGACATCCGCATATTCTGCCATTTCCAATAAAGTGGCCTCTTCGAAGGTGCGGATCATAATCATGTCCACATATCGGCTGAGTACACGGGCTGTATCGGCGATGGTTTCACCATGCCCCAATTGCATATCCGCACCCGAGAGAACCATGGTCTGTCCCCCTAATTGACGCACACCCACATCAAAACTGACCCGTGTACGAGTCGAGGGTTTTTCGAAAATCAGCGCAACCATGTGACCCGCGAAGGGTTGCTCGGCGTCCATTGTGCCCTTGGGCTGACCCTGACGCGCATCCTTCATCTCGCGCGCGTGATCAATGATTTTGCGCAGCTCTGTCGGTGCAACTTTGTTGATATCTAAAAAGTGGTTCATCGTTATGTCTTTCGTACTTATCCGAGGCTTTGTGCTGCGGAGGAGAGGCGTGCAAGCGCTTCGTCAATTTCTTCTTTTGTGATCGTCAGCGCGGGAACAAATCGCACCACGTTGTCCCCCGCAGGCACCGTCAGGATCAGCGCATCATACCCAGCATTCACAAAATCCATATTGGGCACGGCGCATTCCAAACCCATCATCAATCCTTTGCCACGCACTGATTTGAAGGTATTTGGATGCCGGCCCACCAAATCCTCAAGCCCTGCTTTAAAAAAGGCGGCTTTTTCGGCGACCTCGTTCAAAAATTCCGCGTCACCAACCAATTCCAAAACTTTGTTGCCAACCGCGCAGCCCAGCGGGTTGCCGCCATAGGTAGATCCATGTGTGCCCGTAGTCATACCGAATGCGGCGTCTTCTTTTGCCAAAACAGCACCTAGTGGGAAACCACCTCCGATCCCCTTGGCCACCATCATGATATCCGGATCGATAGCCGCCCATTCATGTGCAAATAATTTGCCTGTCCGACCAACGCCGCATTGCACCTCATCAAAAATCAAGAGTAGACCGTGTTCATCGCAAAGATCGCGCAGACCCTTGAGACACTGCTCAGGAACGGGGCGAATACCACCCTCACCTTGGATCGGTTCAATCATAATCGCAGCGGTTTTGTCCGATATGGCTGCCTTTATTGCATCGTGATCGTTCCATTTTAGATGCACAAACCCAGGAAGCAGTGGGCCAAAACCCCTTGTCATTTTTTCGGACCCCGCCGCCGCAATACCGGCAGAGGAGCGGCCGTGAAAGGATCCTTCAAATGTGATAATTTCAACGCGCTCTGGCTGGCCCCTCTCATACCAATATTTACGGGCCATTTTTACCGCCAATTCACAGCTTTCTGTGCCAGAATTGGTAAAAAATACCGTATCGGCAAAGGTCAATGACACTAATTGATCTGCAAGACGTTGTTGATTTGGGATCTCGTATAAATTTGACACATGCCACAGGTTTTGTGCTTGATCGCTCAAGGCTGTGACCAATTCGGGATGCGCATGGCCCAATGCATTCACCGCAATACCTGCGCCCAAATCCAAAAATCGACGTCCATCTGCCTCGATCAACCAAGTTCCTTCACCTTTTACAAAATTCAAAGGTGCACGTGCATATGTTGGTAGAACGGACGCAATCATCGTCATAATCCTTTAAAAGTTAGAGTCCTTTTCGTGCAGTATGGGCATGGACAAGTCAATCAATTAGGAGGGTTTCGCGCATATTTGCGCAGATAACAAAAGGCAACGCCACTGGATCAGTGGCGTCGGCGTCGCAAGCAATATGGCGTGTTCGCTGTTATCATGTGATCGCAGTTAGACCCACGACCCGCGAAATGCAAGCTTAATCGTCTGGGCGTGCGAGGGTAAAGGTTTTGTCGACCATCGAATAATCACGGTATCCAAGGCGGCTAAGGGGAATAAATTTGGTCACATCAAATTTGCCATCTTCGATGAATGCATCGTTCATGTGCACTCCGACAACTTCGCCAAAGACCGCGTGATTTGATTGCCCCTCAAGTTGCACGATTTGCGTTAGTCGGCATTCAAACGTTGCAGGTGCAATCGCGACACGCGGGCAATTGATAATTTGGCTTTCTGCCTTTTCCAACCCAGCGGCGTCAAATTCGTCCATGTCTTTCGGCAGCGTCGCAGATGTTTTGTTCATGGCATCCCGCAATTCATAGGAAACCACATTCACACAAAACACGCCTGTATCGCGGATGTTGGCCACAGAATCCTTTGTGTCATCCTGATCTGGCTTCGACGATGTCGATGCGAACATGACCTGTGGGGGCGTATAGGCCACGGCGTTGAAAAACGAATACGGCGCTAGGTTGTCAATCCCGTCCGCGCTGCGGGTTGAAATCCAACCAATGGGGCGTGGGGTTACGATTGCGTTGAATGGATTGTGTGGCAGGCCATGGCCATTTCGGGGTTCGTAAAACATCTGCGTTCTCCTATTTGCTACCGACTTAGTGCCGTGTTAGGCAGCATTCTAGTCATAATTTTCGCACAGGGGGTGTGAGTGTTCCACATCACACAAGAAACAGCGGCAGATTGGTGGGAGGTTGAGGCCCTTTATGATCTGTGTTTTGCCCCGGGTCGGACGGCATTGTCGTCTTATCGACTGCGCGAAAGCGTTGATCCAGTTCGTGAGTTATCATTGATTGCTCGGGACCCAGATCATATTTTGGCAGGCGCCATTCGCCATTGGCCCGTGCGCATAGGGAACGATTATGCCCTATTGTTGGGTCCCGTCGCTGTTCACCCCACGCGGCAGGGTGAAGGGTTGGGTGGATTGCTAATCCGTGAAAGCATTCAAATCGCATCGGCGATTGGCTGGGAACGTATTTTGCTGGTGGGGGACGCACCCTATTATTCGCGGTTTGGGTTTCAAAAACTATCTGATGTGATCATGCCGCACCCTACAAATCCCGATCGTGTGCTGGGCCTTGCGTTGCGTGAAAATGCATGGGTGGAAATAAAGGGTCCCGTAGAAAAATCCGAAATTTAATCGGGTGTTTCATCAAAAATACCCGTCAAAGCACGACGTAACACGACACTGATTTTTGGGCGTTCTTGCATGATAAAGGGCAGTGGGCGACACACATCAATCGCCGCTCGGCCAACACGTGCCGTCAGGGCGGCATTCACCATGCCTTCACCAAATCGGCGCGATAGGCGCGACAACAAACTGCCGCCAAAAACAGAGCCGAGCCAGTCATCCCCAACCGCCAATGCCCCTGTGGCCATCAGATGTGCCGAGACGGACCGCAGCAGGCGCCATGAACCAATGGGCCCAGAGCGCCCACCATAGATTTCTCCAATGCGACGGATCATTCGGAGGTTTGTGCCAAAGGCCGCCAACATATCAATCCATGGGATTGGCACCATCGCCGTGACGGTGGCAACTTGGCAGGCAGCGCATTTACATAGTCTGCGCCAAAGGAACGGTTTGCCATTCGGTGAAGCACATCTTTGCTCCATTCCTCATAGGATTTATCCATCAAACCCAGATCAAGAAGCCATTCACCAGGGTAATCCACAATGTCGATATGTTCTTCGACAGCTCCACGCAGACCCGAAAGCAACCCTGTCGGTCGCAGTTTTAGGGTTAAGCGCAGGGTGCTGATCCCCTTGGTGTTATCGGGCCAAGTTGGGGGATGTGCGTACAGTTGCGCTAAATGCGTTTCATAGTCAAACCGCGCAATCGTGTCGTTTGGCTGTGGGTTGAGATAGGCAAGTTCAATGCGATCCTGAGCGCTTGCCACAAACTGAGGTAACTTTGCGCCTGATAATAAATTTGCGATCAAAGAGGTTATGAAAACGGTCTTGCCTGATCGTGCCAGTCCCGTAACACCCAATCGAATAGGAGCACCAAATACGGTGTCAGACATCTGTGTGCCCAATGCATCAACACCATCGATAATGCGATACCCAATGTCCGTAATTGCCCATATCCAGGTCCCTTTTGTTCATGTATCATACAGGGAAAGGGCCTGTTCAATTCAACAGGTTGGACAGGGGGAAAATTTGCGGTATCTGGGCAACTATGAACCGATACGCATTAAAAGTTGAATATCACGGCGCCCCTTTCGCGGGTTGGCAACGGCAGGCTGATCAACCCTCAGTTCAGGGCGCGATCGAGGATGCCTTGGCCAAATTGGAACAGCGTGCGCATACGATTGCCGCAGCGGGTCGCACGGATGCAGGTGTGCATGCCACCGCACAGGTTGCGCACTGTGACATGGAAAAGGATTGGAATCCGTTTCGATTGTCCGAGGCGCTGAATTATCATCTGAAACCCTTGCCCGTGTCGATCACAGCTTGTGCCCAAGTTGATGCAGATTGGCACGCCCGATTTAGTGCGGTGGAACGGCAATATGTATTTCGCCTGCTGTGTCGCCGTGCACCCGCGACACATGATGCGGGTATGATCTGGCAGGTTAATCACGATTTGGACCCCGACGCAATGCAAGAGGGGGCCAATCATCTGCTGGGTTTGCATGATTTTACAACTTTCCGATCTTCGATCTGTCAGGCGGAAAGCCCTATCAAAACATTGGATGAATTAACCGTCACGAAAATTGACGGATGGTCCGGCCCCGAAATCCGTTTTTTCGTGCGGGCGCGCAGTTTTTTGCATAATCAAGTACGCAGTTTTGTCGGAACACTTGAGCGCGTTGGCGCAGGTGCATGGGATCCGATTGATGTGAAAACGGCGCTTGATGCATGTGAACGCGCGGCCTGCGGCCCCGTTTCGCCGCCGCAGGGATTATATTTGGCGGGTGTGCGCTATCCTAAGGACCCGTTTGCCTAAGCTTTAATTACTTACCACGAGGTTTTGCACGCAGTGTTGGATCAGCCTGGGTTGGATCTTCGGGCCACGGATGTTTTGGGTATCGCCCACGCATGTCTTTGCGCACATCTGCATAACTTGTCGCCCAAAAACCTGGGATGTCCAACGTCGTTTGAACGGGACGCCCCGCAGGAGAAAGCAAGGTAACGCGCAAAGGTTTGCCCAAGACCTGCGGGTGTGTCACCTGTCCAAACATTTCCTGAAGGCGCAATGCGATCTGTGGGTGTTCACCATCGTAATCAATGGGGATTTTGCGCCCAAGTGGGGTTGTGAAGTGACTGGGGGCCAAGCGATCTAATTTGCTTTGTTGATCCCAACTCAATCTGGCCTCTAACCCGGGTTTGATATCAAATTTACGCCAGGCCTCCGATGTTGTTATCCCTGTTAGATACGGCGATAACCAATCCTCCAGTTCCTGCAATAGCGTTCCTTCGTCAAACCCTGGAAAGGCATCTGGTGCAAGCCGAACACGTGCTAAAAATCGCGCTGCGCTGGGTGTTAGTGTCAGCCCCAATTCGCGCACGCCATCCAACATTGCTGCTGCCAATTCCGCATCACCCACGTCTTTCCATATTTGATCATTTAGGATGATGGTGCCAAAATATTCCCGTTTGCGGGCCACCACCCGCCCATCGCGTTTTGACCATTCACAGACGGTTTTCCAATGAATTTGATCGTTAAATAGATCACGAATTTCGCCGTCTGTTATTGGCAGGGCAAGGCGTATTTGCGCCTCTCTTGGATCGCCATCTAGCTCAATCGCTACGATGTAGCGCTGAGAGGCCAGCGCGTCTTCATCCCGCATAATTGCGCCTTTGCCGCCTGACAGAATGAAACGCGGGGCTTTCCCGCTACGCCGTGCCCCGATTCGATCAGGAAAGGCCAAGGCAAGCATTTGAGCTACGCTGTAGCGTGGGTCATTTTGGCCCGTAAATCGGGTAAGCCGCTTGGCCTCTGATTTTATGCGATTGCGCGTTGGTTCGGGGACACTTAGATCGTCATCCACGATGGCTTGGATGCGTTTGGTGAAATCACTTTGCCCCGATTTCTGCAGTATATCCCGTTCGCTAAGCAGTGCCGCGGGTAGTGTCGCGTTATGGCCTGCCGATGTGATCATATGAGCAATTCTGGGATGTGCGGGCACGCGCGAAAGGGCGCGACCATGATCAGTGATGCGCTCTGTTTCATCCAACGCGCCCAACATCTTCAACACGGCTCGTGCATCCTCTAAAGTTGCTGGGTTGGGTTGGGTCAGCAGGGCAAGATCATGTTCATTGGTTCCCCATTGAGCAAGGTCCAGAGCAAATGTTGTTAGATCTGCGCGTTCAATTTCTGCAAGCGCGTATTTGGGCATCTGTCCCTCTTCCGCGCGGGACCAATATTTGAAACACCAGCCTTCCGACAAACGCCCCGCGCGGCCCATACGCTGTGTTGCCTCGGCCTTGGACGCTTTGGTTGTGATCAGGCGCGACATCCCTGTCCCAGGATCATGAATTGCGCGACGCGCCAATCCACTATCGACAACGGCCGTGATCCCCTCAATCGTAAGGGATGTTTCCGCAATCGACGTTGCCAAGACCACCTTGCGTCCCTTTTGGGGCGGGGCAATGGCCAAATGCTGTTCTTTAAAATCTAGGGCCCCGAATAGGGGATGGATGGCGATATCCTGAGTTAGATCATCCGACAGGACGCGCATGACGTTTCGAATTTCCCGCTCGCCCGGCAAAAAGACCAACACGCTTCCATCGGTCTGCTCTAAGGCCTGATGGATCAGTTCGCTAATCCCGTTTTCGAGGCGTTGTTTTGTCGGGGCGGGTCGCGTCAGCCAGATCGGCGTCACAGGATAGCTGCGCCCTTCAGACGTGACAACAGGTGCATCACTCATCAATTTTGAAATAGGGTCCGCATCCAGTGTCGCAGACATCACCACGATCCGCAGATCATCGCGCAGGGCATCCCGTATTTCCAAACTGAGGGCCAGTCCAAGATCAGCGTTCAAAGAGCGTTCATGAAATTCATCAAAAATGACGCAGGATATCCCCTGAAGCTCTGGGTCTGATTGGATCATACGTGTAAGAATGCCTTCGGTGACAACCTCGATCTTCGTTGTATTGCTTGATTTGGAATCCCCACGTACGCGATATCCAATAGTTTGCCCCACCTTTTCAGATAGCATTGCGGCCATGCGCTCGGCAGCGGCGCGCGCCGCCAAACGGCGCGGCTCTAGCATGATGATTTTTCCTTCAAAATCGCATTTGTTCAACAGGGCCAAGGGGACAACAGTTGTCTTCCCCGCACCAGGTGGTGCGCATAAAACTACGCGCTGCTCGGCTTGCACAGCGCGGATCAGATCATCCAGAACATCGTGAATCGGAAGTTGGGCATTCATAGATAGCGTTATCTACGAACAAAGGCCGCCCGTCCACGTGCAGATTTCACATCAAATCGTTGAAAATAGTAGTTTTGATCAGTTTTTTTGTAGGTGATGGTGAAGGGAAATGTTTTTCCCTGCTTCAATTCGTTCTTCGAAAATCCACCTTCGCGACTATACACCCCATCACATGTGGCGCGCATTCCAGACTCTTTGGGATTGGATAGGGAAATACGAACCCGACGTGCCCCATCAAATAGGGTCACATCCTGATCGCACAGATTTCCATGCTCCACATCGCGCAAGATTTCAAAAATCGCGGTCATCGGGTCCAACGTACCTTTTTGCGTTTTCGGATCCAACCAATGTGGTTTCGCAAGTTTTGCCGAGCGAATATTTGGAACGCCAGAGCGATAGATGATTTCGCGCTCTTCTTTGCGTTTACCTGTGTCTGATTTTTCGGAATATCGCGATGGCAAATATTGATCGCCCTTATGCGATCCCGTGACAGTCACATCATAAAGAAATGTTGTCATCGTTGCGGCAAGGCCCGTTGGGTAAAGCAAACCCGACGCCGCGTAGGATGTGTCATCCTTTTGCAGGGTGTAGCGCAACTCGCCCGCTTTCAGCCCAAGGATCGTCACATCAAAATGCATCCGGGTTGTTTCAGCCTGCGCAGATTGGAACATCATCGCAAAACCTGCGGTACTCGCTGCACCAATTAGATTTCGAATTTTGACTTTTTGCACTTAAAACCCCGCCGCGCACTGGACATTACCCGTGTAATCAAGGCAAGAAACGAAGCCAAAGGTCAACTTACACAATCGTGTTCTGCGGAAAGCTGCCGAAATGGGTATTTCAAAAACTGAATTAGATAAGCTTCTTTCGGGGGACCGCCGTGCGTTGTCCAAAGCGATTACATTGGTCGAAAGTTCGCGTTCAGATCACCGCGCAGCAGCGTTGGAATTGCTCGAGGGGGCGTCAAAGGCAAACCGTCAGGCCCTGCGCATCGGGTTGTCGGGAACGCCCGGTGTGGGCAAATCAACCTTTATCGAAAGCTTTGGCACGTATTTAACAGATCAGGCATTGAAAGTTGCGGTCCTTGCGATTGATCCCAGTTCTGCCCGCACGGGTGGGTCCATATTAGGTGATAAAACACGCATGGATCGGCTATCACGCAACCCAAATGCATTTATTCGACCTTCGCCGAGCCAATCGCACCTTGGCGGTGTGGCGCGTCGCACCCGTGAGGCTGTTGCGATTTGTGAGGCGGCTGGTTTTGATGTTGTTTTGATTGAAACGGTTGGAGTTGGGCAATCTGAAACAATCGTGTCGCAGATTTCCGATTTGTTTCTGTTGCTGCTTGCGCCAGCTGGCGGCGATGAATTGCAGGGAGTCAAACGCGGCATCATGGAAATTGCCGATATGATTTTGGTGAACAAAGCGGATGGCGATTTAAAGGCAACAGCGACGCGAACATGTGCGGATTACGCGGGCGCACTGCGACTTCTGCGATCCCGCCCCAATGATCCTGACGGGTTTCCCATGGCGATGACGGTCTCCGCGATTGAAGAAAACGGTCTGTCAGATGCCTGGGATAAAATCAACGAATTGATCTCTTGGCGACGTGCTGAAGGACATTTTGACCATACGCGTCAAAGCCAAGTTTCATTTTGGTTCAAAGAGGATATTCGCCAAATGTTGCTGTCACAACTGGATGGTGCAGAGGCGCGTGAACGCATGGATGCGTTAGAACGCGCAATTCAGGCGGGGGAAATATCAGCATCTCTTGCAGCCGATTCTTTCGTCAATGATTTAAAGTCGAAACGATTCGATTAACCGAGCAATTGACAAATTTTTACCCCTTAAAAACGCGGATGTGAGGTTTATAAATATTCAAAGGCCTGAAAATTCGTAAATTGCGGGTTCTGGCTTCTTGACCTTACCCAGATTTGCACATAGAAGCACACGAACTGAATTTCGGCGCGGCCCCATTAGCGGCGCCTTTTTATATTGGCCAGCGATTGATGCAGGTCAGACGAAAATAGATGAGGATAAGATCATGTCGCGACGCTGCGAATTGACTGGAAAAGGCCCGATGACTGGCAACAACGTCAGCCACGCCAACAATAAAACACGTCGTCGCTTCTTGCCAAACCTGAACGACGTAACACTGCAGTCTGAAACATTGGGCCGTGGGTTTAAGTTGCGCATCTCTGCGGCGGCTCTTCGCTCTGTTGATCATCGTGGTGGTCTGGATGCGTTTTTGGCGAAAGCAAAAGACGGTGAGTTATCTGACAATGCGCTAAAGATCAAAAAAGAGATCGCGAAAGCACAAACAGCGTAAGTTTCGCACCAAGATTTATTGAAGACCCTGTCGCAATGTGGCAGGGTTTTTTGTGTCCTAGTGTCGGGTGACCCCATTCCTACCTTACTTCGCATAAGTTTGATCCTTGCCATGATCATCGGTGCGTTTTCTCGCGTCCATGCGATGCCGCATCAACAGGATGTCGCCCATATCGTTCCCGTTTGTAGCGGCGGTTCGATGATTGTGGTCATGCTGGATGCCAATGGTGATCCGATTGAGCGACAGATCACGTGTCCCGATTGTATTTCTGTATTGGCGCTTGTTGATGCTTCAACGGGTGTGGTGGTTTTACGCGATACGCATTTGCAGGTGCATCAATATTGGACCGATCAGGCCCAACGCGCGTCAGTGGTGTTTGACGGTTTTCAGCAGCGGGGTCCGCCCCTCTACTCTTGATTTCAAAACGAACACAAAAAATCAGGAGATAAAAATGAAACTTAGAAACCTACTCTCAGCGGCATGTGTCGCATTGTTCGCAAGCACGCCTTTGTTCGCGGGCGACGTTATGGTGATGGATACCTA
>JAFMKS010000016.1:30285-38810 GCA_017852835.1 Paracoccaceae bacterium | reverse complement strand
GCACGCTTGAGCGGTGCAATGTAAAGGTTGAAATCCTTGGCTTTACCACCCGCGCTTGGAAAGGCGGCCAAGCACGTGAAAAATGGTTACAAGAGGGACGCCCGCAACAACCCGGTCGTCTGAATGACCTGCGCCACATCATCTATAAGAGTGCGGATGCCCCATGGCGTCGCGCCCGTCCAAATTTGGGTCTGATGATGAAAGAAGGGCTGCTGAAAGAAAACATCGATGGCGAGGCTTTGGAATGGGCCCATCGCCGCATGATTGCACGTCCCGAGGCGAGAAAAATCCTGATGGTGATTTCCGATGGCGCCCCAGTTGATGACAGCACGTTGTCGGTCAACCCTGCGAATTATTTGGAAAAACACCTGCGCGATGTGATTGCTATGGTCGAAAAACGCAAGGCTGTTGAATTATTAGCCATCGGTATTGGGCACGATGTGACACGGTATTACGAACGGGCTGTTACGATCACAGATGTCGAACAATTGGCAGGCGCAATGACAGAACAGTTGGCAGCACTCTTTGATCAAGATCCAAGAGCACGTGCCCGTGTCATGGGAATTAAACGCGCGAGTTAAAAAATGAATAAAGCGGTGTATCAAAGTTTCGAAGCCTCCTCAGAACCTGACAAGGGGCCCGAACGGCTGATCATGCTGCGTGACCAGATGCGCAATTCTGGGGTTGATGCGTTTCTAATTCCACGTGCCGATGTGCATCAGGGCGAATATGTGGCCCCTGCCGATGAACGTCTGGCATGGCTTACGGGGTTTACGGGATCAGCTGGATTTTGTGCCGTAACACAGGACGCTGCAGGTGTCTTTGTTGATGGCCGCTACCGCGTCCAAGTGAAGGAACAAACACGCGCGCCCTTTACCTCCGTGGACTGGCCCGAAGTGCAGTTGGGGGATTGGTTAAAAGATAATTTGGCCTCTGGCTTCGTGGGATTTGATCCATGGCTGCACAGCGCTCGTGAAATCAAATCATTGGAACAGGATCTACGCGGCACGAACATCGCCGTGCAGGCCGTGGACAATTTGATTGATCCCATCTGGCGGGACAGACCCGCACCGCCCATGGGATTGGCACGGGTTTTTGAAGACCACCTTTCGGGCGAAACGCATACCGCGAAACGCACCCGTTTGGCAGCAGAGTTAAAATCCGCAGGACACGCCGCCGCGCTCATATCCCTACCCGACAGCATTTGTTGGTTGTTGAATATCCGCGGTCAGGATGTGGCACATAATCCGGTGGTTCATGGTTTTGCAGTATTGCATGATGATGCACGTGTCGATCTGTTTATGCACGCCGAAAAGGCCCAAGATATCCGTGCGCATTTGGGCAACGAAGTGACCCTGCGAAATCCAGATGATCTATCCGATTATATTTTGTCTTTTCAGGGGGCTATGCGCCTAGATACAGGAAGCGTTCCCTATGCAATTTCGCATGCATTGTCCGACAATGCGATCTTATCAACAGATCCCGTTAGCCTTCCAAAGGCGTGCAAAAACGCAACAGAATTGAACAGCGCCCGCGAAAGCCATTTACGCGACGCGGCGGCGATGTGTCGGTTTTTAGCGTGGCTTGACGCTGAACCGCATGGCACGTTGACTGAGATTGACGCGGCCACGCGGCTTGAGGAAATTCGCCGCCAAGACCCGCTGATGGATGAAATTAGTTTTGATACGATTTCTGCCGCAGGCCCGCATGCAGCCCTGCCCCATTATCGCGTCACGACCGATAGCAATCGGACATTGAACGCAGGCGAAGTTTATTTGGTTGATAGCGGCGCCCAGTATCAAGACGGCACAACCGATATTACACGGACCCTTGCAATTGGAGATCAATCAGACGCGGTCAAGCGTGCCTTTACCCGTGTGTTAAAGGGGATGATTGCCATTTCGCGCCTACGCTTTCCCCATGGTATTTCGGGACGCGACATTGATGCCTTTGCCCGAGCGGCCCTGTGGTCTGCGGGTCAAGATTATCAACACGGCACAGGCCACGGTGTGGGGCACGTTCTGTCGGTGCATGAGGGTCCACAAAACCTATCGCGCCGCTCCACCCTGCCCTTCGAGCCTGGCATGATCTTATCAAATGAACCTGGGTTTTACCGCGAGGGGCATTTTGGCATCCGCACCGAAAACCTATTGATTGTTGTCCCGGCCCCTGATCAGCCAGAGGGCAATTTGATCAATCTGCTTGAGTTTGAAACACTCACCTATGTACCCATTGATCGCCGCATGATCCTGCGTGATATGCTGAACAGTGATGAGATTGAATGGCTCAACTCCTATCACCAAACATGCCGCGACAAAATTCATCCTCGCCTAACTGCGGCGGAACAGCTATGGTTGCGTGATGCGACCCAACCGCTGTGACATAATATCGTTACAGTGACATGGTTTGGGTTCGCCAATGACGAAGAGAGGAACCGCCATGTCAGACCATATTACAACACGCCCCGCCACCGGCACATGGAGCGTTCGCGCAGGCGGTGCCGTTATCGGCGAAAGCAAAAATGCCATCGAATTGATCGAAGGCGATTTGCCTCCCGTGATCTATTTTCCGAAATCTGATTTGGCGATGGCGTTCCTTGATCAGACAGATCAAACAAGCATTTGCCCCTTCAAAGGTAGTGCAACCTATTATTCCATCGTCACAAAATCCCAAACCCTTGCCAATATGGGGTGGAGCTATGAAACGCCGATTGCAGGGATGGAAGCGATAGCAGGACATATCGCGTTTTACACACAGAACCAAGTCGCGGTTGAACAGATCTAATTAACTGTGCTCTTCTTCGGCGGCATCAGACAGCGCCTTGTTATAGGCGCGCAATACATCCACTTCGTGTAGCCGTCCCAAGATTTGCGAGGGCGCAGTTTCCCCACCCACCTTAACCACGGGTAGATACACCGCGCGCGTACGTGCAAACACGGTCATTGCGGTGTTTAATGTGCCTGCGGCACTGACATAATGCCCCTTTTCCACCAAATCCCAATCTTCTTGGATCTCATCATCAATCGGGCGCATGGTGGCATCCGTGCGCACCAGTTCGAGCAGATACCCCTGCGGGCCAATGGCGACATTAATATTGCGGCGTTCCAACTGGGTTAGGAAAAATGACCGATCCACATAGCGTGATGACAGCGCGGTTGCCAACGACACTGTGACCAAAACGGCCAATCCCGTTTGCCAATCCCCCGTCATTTCAAACACGATCAATGTGGTGGAAATCGGCGCACCCAACACAGCGGCGGCAACCGCGGCCATGCCCGCGAGGGCATAAAGGGAAACTGACCCTGACATTGACGGTACAAAAGACGTCGCAATGATCCCATAGGACAATCCCAAGAGAGCCCCAACCATAAGCGATGGAGAAAATACACCGCCCCCCATGCGGCCGCCCATCGTGATCGACACGGCAACAACCTTGATCATGCAAAACAATATCGCCTGCGACAGGATCAAATTACCAGACAGCGCCGCAAAGGTAGTTTCATATCCCACCCCGATGATCACGGGAAACTGTGTCGCGATCAAACCCAGTAACACACCCGCAACCGCAGGACGCAACCAGCGCGGCAATGTCAGGTGATCTTGGATACCCGATGCGACCGTATCCGCCAAAAAGATGGAGCGCATCAAAATAACCGCCACAACACCTGACACCAAACCCAGCCCCATAAAGGCGGGCAGTTCGATATAAGATTGCAAATCAGGGGCAAAGGGTAGATTAAATTCAACCTGATCCTCAAAGGCCATTTGGTACACCACTGCCCCCGCGACAGAGGCAATAACAATCGGTGCAAAGGCATGAAGCGCAAAATGGCGCAAGATCACCTCAAGCGCGAAAAGAGCACCAGCGATGGGTGCATTGAAACTGGCCGCAACTGCGGCACCTGTGGCGCATCCCAACAAATCACGCGCCGTGATCCCACGCGCGTTCACCCATTCACAGACCCTGCTCGGAAATCATCGCAGCGATGTGAACCGCAGGCCCCTCACGTCCTGTGGACCCGCCTGTGGACAGGGTGATCAAACTTGCCGCAGCCGAGGCCAATCCCTCTTTCCCCTCAACACGGCCATCATGCAGGGCAGCCCCTTCAATCACATCTGCCACTGATCGCACGCGGCCATCATCGGTTAAATAGTGAAATATTTACCCCGTGGCGACACCACCAATCGTTGGGATTAGAACAACCCAATACCAATCCAAGTTTTCGGCAAAACTATGCAAACGGTTCACATCGGGCGTGCCATAGGCCCAGGTTTGAATCCAGGCAATACCCATTCCAAACAACACGGCGGCAACGCCACTGGCAATTCCAATCACAAGGGCCAGCCCCCAAAAACCAACGTGCCAAAATATCCGCAAGGATCGCAGGCGAAGACGCGCGAACATACCGTCCAAAAACTCACCCAACGCGGACATATGACTGCTGCCTTTTCATTTTCGTGCCAGAGCACTAGTGTGCTCTAAATGCTATGAAATATCAGAGGGATGCAATGATCAAGCAAAATGCGACCCAAGCTTTGCGCCAACTGTTGGGGGATCGTTTCACAACGTCAGAGTCTGATCGCGAAATTCATGGTCGATCCGAAAGCCATTTTGATCTGATGCCACCTGCTGCGGTGGCCTATCCCACAACAACCGATGAGGTTCAGCGCATCGTTAAAATCTGTGCCCACTCTGACGTTCCGATGGTCGGCTGGGGCACGGGCACCTCGCTTGAAGCGCAGTCAGGGGCGGATCACAGCAGCCTAACAATCGATTTTTCTAAGATGAATAAGATACGGAATATTGATTGCGAAAATATGTTGGTCACAGTGGAACCCGGCATCACACGAAAAGAGGTGAATGAGGCGCTGCGCGATACGGGCCTGTTTTTTAGTGTTGATCCCGGCGCAAACGCATCCATCGGCGGCATGGCCGCAACACGGGCCAGCGGAACAACCACCGTTCGCTATGGCACCATGCGCGATGCGGTCAAAGCGTTAGAGGTGGTTTTGGCAGATGGGCGTACCATCAAAACAGGCACATATGCGAAAAAAACATCCGCAGGCTATGATTTGACAGCACTGATGGTCGGATCAGAGGGCACGCTGGGCCTGATCACCGAATTGACCCTGAAATTACACCCCATCCCCGAGGCGATCAGCGCAGGGATCGTCGCCTTTGAAAGCTTTGGGGGTGCTGTACAAAGCGTGATTGAAACGATCCAAATGGCTCTGCCCATGGCACGCATCGAATTTGTGGATACGGCAACGGTTCAGGCGTTTAACGCCTATGCAGATCGCAATATACCCACCATGCCCCATCTGCTGTTCGAATTGCACGGAAGCGAGGATAGCGTAAAGCAAGACGCGGAAACATTCGGCGCAATTTGTCGCGAAAACGGTGGGCAGGATTTTGAATGGTCCGAACGGACCGAAGATCGCACAGCACTTTGGTCCCTGCGCCATAACGGATACTACGCAATTTTGGCAGCACGCAAAGGTGCGCGCGCGGTTGTGACCGATATCTGTGTGCCCATATCGCATTTGGCGGATGCGGTCGAAGAAACCCGCGCGGATATCGCCGCATCAGGCCTGATGGGGCCAATATTGGGGCATGTTGGGGATGGAAATTTCCATTCTGTCTTACTTCTTGATCCTGAAAATAAAGCGGAACATGAAACGGCGCTTGTCCTGTCTGATCGTATGGCACAGCGTGCGCTGGCCTATGGCGGCACCTGCACGGGCGAACATGGCGTGGGTATCGGTAAGAAAAAGTTTATGGAGGCCGAACACGGGACCGCATGGGATGTGATGGGCACGATCAAACAGGCGCTTGACCCCCACAACCTGATGAACCCTGGTAAATTGGTACGTGATTGAGGCTTAACGCCCTTCAATCAATGTCCGTGCGGCTGCGCGTGCCTCGGTCGTGATCGTGTCGCCCGAAATCATGCGGGCGATTTCATTGACACGCGCCGTGTCCGACAACAGGTCAACACGCGACAATGTCATATCCGCGCTTTGTTGTTTCGCCACCTGGAAATGACGATCCCCAAGGGCCGCGACCTGTGGGGAATGTGTGACAACCAAAACCTGCGCGTCCTGCGCCAAACGCGACAAACGCCGCCCCACCGCATCCGCTGTGGCGCCCCCAACCCCGCGATCAATTTCATCAAAGATCATGGTATTCTGTGCACCAGCACGGGACAAACACACCTTTAGCGCCAAAAGAAAGCGGCTGAGTTCTCCGCCAGATGCAATTTTCGCCAATGGCCCAGCTGGTCCGCCAGGGTTAGTTGCAACAACAAAATCCAACTGATCCACACCTGTTGCCGAAGGATCGGCATCCTTGACCTGCGTTGTGAAGACGGCGCGTTCCATTTTCAACGGTGCCAATTCGGCACCCATCGCCAAATCCAAAGCCTGTGCCGCCGATTTACGGGCGCGGCTGAGGACTCCAGCGGCCTCGTCATAGGCAGCTTGCGCCGCAGCAACGGCGGCATTCAATTCCTTCAGTCCTCCTGCCCCCATATCCAGCAGATCCAGTTTGGCGATTAAATCCTGCGCTAATGTTGGGAGTTCATCGGGCGCGACAGTGTGCTTGCGCGCCAAGGCACGGATCGCGAACAGGCGTTCCTCGGCCAATTCCAAATCATGTGGGTTGAATTCCAAGGCGTCCAAACATGCCTCAACCCCTTGGGCCGCATCATCAAGTTCCACCATCGCGCGCGACAGGGCGGCCAATGGCTCTTCCAAACGTCCCTCGGCGGCATCTGCAGCACCGTCAAGCCACCGCATCGCATCGCTCATCATGCCCTCGGCCCCCTCACGGCCCAAGGCCTGTGCCGCATGGGCGATATGGGCGCGGATTTTTTCAGCCCCCTGCATCAAGCGGCGACAGCTGTCCAATTCGGCCTCTTCCCCAACCTCTGGAGCCAGTTTTTGCAATTCATCGACTGCGTGGCGCAAAAACTCTTCTTCTGCACGCAGCTCTTCTTGGGCGGATTCTGCTGTGCGCAAATCCTTTTCTGCGGCACGCAGGGCGCGGTAGGCGGCGGATACGGTTGTCAGCATGTCATCATGCCCGCCAAAACTATCCAATAAATCGCGGTGCCCCTTGGGGTCCAATAACCCACGGTCATCGTGCTGACCGTGCAGTTCGACCAAATGTTCGGACACGGCACGCAACACTTCACCTGACACACGTCTGTCATTGATCCATGCGGTTTTACGACCATCCCGGGTGTTGACCCGCCGCAAAATCAACTCATCCTCAATGGGAATGCCCGCCTCTTGCAAGACAGCGCGTGCGGGATGAGATGGGCCGAGATCGAACCACGCGCTAACCTCGCCCTGATCTTGACCGCTGCGCACCAGATCCGCCCGGCCCCGCCAACCCAAAACAAATCCAAGACTGTCAAGCAGAATGGATTTACCAGCGCCCGTTTCACCCGTTAGAACGTTAAGACCTGAGGAAAATTCAAGTGATAGATGATCAATGATCAACATATCGCGAATGTCCAAACCACGCAGCATGTCGCGATCCGCCCCTTACAACCACTGACCTTTTAGCACTTGGCGATGCACTTTTTGCAGCCATCCAGTGCCGATCAAACGTGGCTTAAGCCCCTGATCCGTCAATAATTTATAACTGCTGTCATACCATTCGGTTGATTGGAAGTTATAGCCCAAAATGGCCCCCGCAGTTTGCGCCTGATCCGTCAGACCAAGCGATAAATACGCCTCAACCAAACGATGCAGGGCCTCAGCCGTATGTGTGGTGGTTTGGAAGGATTCGACAACATTGCGGAAACGGTTGATGGCGGCGGCATAGTTTTTGCGCCCAAGGTAGTAACGCCCAACCTCCATCTCTTTGCCAGCAAGGTGATCAAAGGCAAGGTCGAATTTCAAATTGGCAGACCGTGCATATTCGCTGTCAGGATATTGTTCAATGACAATGCGAAATGCTTGTAATGCCTGACGTGTAATTTTTTGATCGCGCCCAACATCAGCGATTTGGTCGTAATAAGACAATCCAATTAAGTATTGCGCATAGGCCGCGTCCTCTTCGGCAGGATAGAAATCAATGAACCTTTGCGCCGCTGCGCGAGTTTCATCGTAAGCGCGGTTTTCATGATGGGCGTAGGCTTGCATCATCATGGCGCGTTGGGCCCATTCCGAATAGGGATAAAGGCGTTCTACCTCGGAAAAGAAAAAGGCCGCATCGGCAAACCGTCCACGGTCCACTTCGTATTCACCACGCTCATAAATTTGATCGGGGCCAAAACCTTCGACGTCAACGAATGTTGCAGTTTTCGAACCAGAGCAACCCGCAACAGCAAAGAGCGTCACGAAAGCAGCAATTCGAAATGCGTATAAGCGGCCTGTTGTCATCTATTTCCACTTTATCTTTTGGGTCAGCTTAACCGACGATTATGGGATGATCTAGCATAGAAAAAAGTAACGCAAAATGGTTGTTACAGATTGCATACAAAAAACCGCCCAAGGAAATGAATTAATGTGGG
>JAFMKS010000016.1:0-30052 GCA_017852835.1 Paracoccaceae bacterium | reverse complement strand
GCCTCATCCGCGTGGCGCAGACCACCGGGCGACAAAATCTGATCCCCGTCCACAACAACCGCGTTTTCCAACGTTCCACCAAGGGCAAGGCCATTGGCACGCAACGTTTCAACGTCACTGTTGCGGCAGAACGTGCGGCTGTCACACAACTCTCGCACGAAAGACCCATTGGAAAGGTTCAATGATTTCGATTGTTTCCCAATCGCCCGATCCGCAAAATCAATAGCAAATTGCATTTCTGGTGCATCGGAGGGCTCAAAACGTGCCCACCCCTGATCGGTTTTGAATTCAACAGGTGCCAAAATTCGGATTGCACGCACAGGTACATCCAATGCAACAACCCCAGCCCCAAGGATCGCACGCACGAACGGAACCGCGCTGCCATCAAGGATTGGGAATTCTGGTCCATCGACCTCGATCAATGCGTTGTGCACGCCACAGCCCGCAAGTGCCGCCATAACGTGTTCAACTGTGGACACCTCGCCCCCCAGATCATTCACCAATTTTGTGCATAACTGCGTTTGTTCGACATTATCCCAACGCGCCGCGATCAACGGATCGCCGATGGTGATATCGGTTCGTTTAATCCAAATGCCGTGATCCGCCGCTGCAGGGTGAATGCGCAACGTCACAGACGCACCAGAATGAAGTCCGATGTCCGAAAACGTCAATGATGTCGATAGTGTAGTTTGCACTTTGGTCCCTTACACGTGACAGGAATGTAGCCACAATCGTGTGGTAATGTTTAGGTCGCTAATGTACAATTCAAACTTTGTGACTTTGTGTAACAAAGCCATTTAGCATAGGCGGATTTTAGCCATTCACAAAAAAACCACCGCCTAAGCGATGGTTTTTAAAAAACTTTTTGTGATGCGCGGCTTAGTTTGCCTGACGACGCAAGAATGCAGGAATTTCAATTTTTTCCTGTTCTTGTGAACGCTCGACTTCCTCCGCGGTGGGCGTAGGTGCGCTCATTGCCGGCTGTGAACGGACCAATGGCTGGGCCTTGGGTGTGGTTTCAGACCCACCTGACATGCGATTGATCAGGGATCCGATGCCAAAACGCGGACGCTCTGACTCGGCAGGTTCTTCTTCAACCTGCTCGGGCGTGCGTGCAACACCTGTGTTCTGAACTGCTGTCCGCAAACGGGCCATCGCATCCTCGGATGGTGTGCCTGGTGCTGGTGCTTTGGGGGCGACAAATGCGTCGGTTGCATCTTCTGCAACTTCTGGCTGATAGGCAGGTGCAGGTTCGTCTGACGCTGTCGGTTGGAATTCTGAAGCGGGCGCAAACATTGGCTTAGCCTCTTCCGCTGCTGCTGCGGGGCTTGCATCAAATAGGCCCGGTTCTTCTGCTGCAACGGCTGGCTCTGATTCTGCAACTTCCTCGACAACTGGAGCCGCAGGTGTGAATGCCGAGGCTGCGCGGGTTGGGACAGGAATGTCCGCCGCGTTTTCACTTACGTCGATGCCTGTTGCAACAACAGAGACGCGCATGACACCGCTGACATCCGGATCAAGCGTTGAACCAACGATGATATTCGCATCTGGGTCCACTTCTTCGCGGATACGGTTTGCCGCCTCGTCCAATTCAAATAAGGTCAGATCATAACCGCCCGTGATGTTGATCAAAACGCCGCGTGCGCCACGCAGGCTGATTTCGTCCAACAATGGGTTTGCAATGGCTTTTTCGGCGGCTTGCTTGGCGCGATCTTCGCCCTCTGCCTCGCCTGTGCCCATCATCGCCTTGCCCATTTCGTCCATTACGGCGCGGACATCGGCGAAATCAAGGTTAATCAAACCAGGACGCACCATTAGGTCCGTTACACCCTTTACGCCTTGGTATAGAACATCGTCCGCCATGCTGAAAGCTTCGGTAAAGGTGGTTTTTTCATTCGCAAGCCGGAACAAATTTTGGTTTGGAATAATGATCAATGTGTCGACCATTTTCTGCAACGCTTCAACGCCCGCTTCGGCCTGACGCATACGCTTGACACCCTCAAACTGGAACGGTTTGGTGACAACACCAACTGTTAGGACACCCAGTTCACGCGCCGCTTGTGCGATGATTGGCGCGGCACCTGTGCCTGTGCCCCCGCCCATCCCAGCAGTGATAAAGCACATATGCGCCCCTGCCAGATGATCAACGATTTGTTCAATACTTTCTTCGGCTGCGGCTGCGCCCACTTCTGCACGTGCGCCTGCGCCCAATCCTTCGGTGACCTTTACCCCCAATTGGATGCGCGATGCTGATTGATTTTGTTGCAAGGCCTGCGCATCAGTATTAGCGACAACGAATTCAACGCCTTCCAGTTGCTTTTCAATCATGTTGTTCACAGCATTGCCGCCAGCACCGCCAACGCCAAACACCGTGATGCGTGGTCTTAATTCATTTTCTTCGGGTACCGATAGATTCAATGCCATGTCACTTGTCCGCCTGATGTCCCAGTTTTCTGGGTTAATTTCGCCTATATACCCCAAAGTCTACCTCTGATCTAAGCAAAGGTCACGCAAAAAACGCAAGTTTTACGCAAAATATAGTGAAAAACATCGAAAAGTCGCCCTATCTTGCCAAGTTCGCAAGAATTTGTGGTTACCAATTCTCTTTGAACCAACGAAGCGCTTTGCGAATGGAGCGTGCGCCCAGTTTTTGCGCAGGCACTTCAAAATCCCACCATTCATCTTGGGGGTGCGCCGCAAACAGGGAAACGCCGACCAATGCCGAACAACTGGGCCCTGAATAGGCTTGTGGCAATCGATGAATACGCAAGGGGCGGCCAAGGCGCACCTGCTGTCCCAAAATACGGCTGGCCAAGGTATCCATACCGGGCACTTGGCTGGCGCCACCTGTCAAAACGATTTGCTGACTGGGCAAATGTTCAAACCCAGCCGCATCCAGATGTGCACGCACTTCTTCTAAAATCTCTTCAACCCGCGGGCGCATGATTCCGATCAATTCGGTGCGGCTGATGGTGCGGCGATCATGTTCCCAATCGCCTGTATCCCCGCCAATTTCAATCATGTCGCGGTCATCCATACCAGTCGCCATCAAACCACCACTGCGTGTTTTAATACGCTCGGCCGTGGCGATGGGCACCTGTAAGCCCATCGAAATATCGCGCGTTACGTGATCCCCGCCCAAACGGACCGTATCGGCGTAAATCATGTGTTTTTTCATGAAAATGGACAGGGATGTGGTGCCTCCGCCCATATCAATGCACGCTGATCCCAACTCTTGCTCATCCTCAACCAAAGAGGCCATGCCACATGCATATGCGGATGAGGCGATCCCCGCCAGTTCCAAATCACAGCGTTTGATACAATAGGCCAAATCAAGGATTGATTTTTCGCTGACCGTTAACATGTGCATATCGGTCGAAAGCTCTTTCCCGATTTGCCCACGCGGATCGGACAGTCCCGAACGATGATCCAATGCAAAATTCACAGGTTGCGCATGCAACACCTCGCGCCCTTCGCCATAGGCGGGGACATCGCAGGCTGATAAAACTTCGGCAATGTGCTGTTCGGTTACAAATTGATCCTCGACCGTGATTTGTCCCGCCAATCCATATGACCGCGGCGCACCGCCTGAAAAGGATGCAATCACATGATCGACGCGCACGCCTGCCAGTTTTTGCGCAGATTGTAATACCGTGCGAATGGCGCGTTCCGCTTCGGGCATAGAAACAATCTCGCCAAACTCAATGCCGCGCGAACGTGTTGTGGCCGATCCGATAACGCGGAACCCTGATTGCCCGGCCATTGGCCCCACGGTTTCAGCATCGATGTTGCGATCCACACCATCAAAGCGCAGGATCAGACACCCAATCTTGGTGCTGCCCACATCCAAAACAGCAATCACGCCGCGCTGAAGTGCGGCTTTGCGCATGGATCGCATTGCACGTTGAGCATCATAAAAATCGGTCATTGATCGGCTCCACTACTCTTTATTTGCCGCAAAAGCACGCTGGATGTACCATCGTTCAGGCGCAGCGTTGGACGTTCGCTTAAACGCATATCCACAACGCTAATCGCGCGATCCAGCAACTCTTGGGTATCATTTAAAATCAAAACTTTTTCTAAGGCCTGCACGGCATCTTCGGCGGGCAACATGATGCGTTGGTTGCGATCCAACGCCAAATCCCAGCGCCGCTCGCCTACATAGATCAAACCGCGCAACCGATCCGCAAGGGGCATTGCACTGGCCAATAACGTGCGTGCCTCAGCAATATTTTTATCCGCCCCTTCACCCGCGACCAATGGCAAACTGGGATAATCCATGCGGGCAGTAATCGAACGCACATAGTGACCCGTTTCATCAAGCAATTCTAAACCATCCCGCTTGCGCCACACAAAGGCAGGTTTGCGTTCGCTCACATCAATGAACAAAATGCCATCTCGCACCTGAAGCGATGCATCGGCAACGGGGTCCAGTTCAACCAAAATTTTGCGCATCTCTTGCACATCAAGGGAAAAGGAACTGATCGGGAAATCAACGGGCAGAACTTCGCGAATATCTTCTTCCAGTGTCGGACCCGCGCCTGAAATTTGTGCAGCACTCACCTTGAATTCGGGACGTTCGATAATGCTGCGATGCACATCATCCGCAAAAGCACGCAAATTTTCGCGGTGCTCTTCGTCTGCGAAATATAGACCCACGGCAAGCGCCAAAACAAACCCAGGAATTCCGTAAAACACCAACCGACGCAACAGCGGCGTCAGCATAAACCGCATAAGCCGATAGGACAGCCGCGATGGTGCAGGGTCATGCACGTTGGTATATCGTGTCCCTAACGGTCGCATGAGGCATCCTTTATCATCCAATTACACAACTCTGCGAAACCGATCCCCATTTTTTGCGCCTGCTCCGGCACCAAGGATGTGGGAGTCATGCCGGGTTGTGTATTCGTTTCCAACAGGAACAAACCATCGCGCCCGCGCGTATCATCCCAACGAAAATCCGTGCGACTAACACCTTTGCATCCCAAGACCTGATGGGCGCGCAGGGCAAAATCCATGCAGGCCTGCGTGATATCAGCGGGAATATCGGCCGGAACCACGTGATAGGATCCGCCATCGGCATATTTGGCGTCATAATCATACCAACCATCGGTGAAAATTTCGGTCACGCCCAATGCACGATCCCCCATTACCGTTGTGGTCAATTCGCGCCCTGCCAAATAGGCCTCGACCATGACAGTGTCGGGCATATCATCCGACAAATGGGGTGGCGAATTAGCATCTTCGTTTACAATGTAAATCCCGACCGAGGATCCCTCGTTATTGGGCTTAACCACATAGGGCGGGGCCATCACATGTGCGCGCTGCACCTGATCACGATCGGCAATCACACTGTGTGCAATGGGTAGGCCCGCGGTTTCGAACACCTCTTTGCTGCGCTGTTTGTCCATGGCAAGAGCCGAGGCCAAGACACCAGAATGCGTATAGGGAATGCGGAGCCATTCAAGAATACCCTGAACACAGCCATCTTCGCCCCAACGCCCGTGCAATGCATTAAACACAACATCAGGCGCAATTTGCGTCAAATCAGCAGCTAGCGTTGGCGCGGCGTCCAACTCTGTCACATTATATCCTGCTTCACGCAAAGCCGCGGCGCATTCACGCCCGCTGACAAGGGACACTTCGCGCTCGACCGAAGGGCCACCCATCAAAACCACGACTTTGGGATCTGTCCTGCTCGACATACCCGAATTCGCCTCATGTCATTGGCCATTTTGGCCTTATTATTGGTGTCGCAACTTATGCTGCGTTATTTTGGGGCTGGCTCGCCAACCCGCATGATTTCCCATACTAACTCTATTCCTGCGTTTTGGAAAACCCTTTTTCGGACTAATTCACCTAATCCTTCTAGGTCAGCGGCGCTGGCACCGCCTGTGTTAATCATAAAATTGGAATGCTTTTCGCTCATCTGTGCCCCGCCAAGGGTTGCACCACGCAGGCCCGCATCATCAATCACCCTCCACGCTTTCAGGTCGTGCGTGTCATCCGCGCGCCCTGTGCTGGAAAATCCTGCGGGGTTGCGGAAGGTGCTGCCCGCACTGCGTTCCTTGGTCGGTTGGGTTTCATCACGTTTGCGCAATTGTGCGTCCATTTTGGCATGCAACGCCTCTGCCTGATCCGCTGGGGCGCGAAACACCGCCTCTGTGATGACGGCACCTTCGGGGATGTCGCTTTGACGATACTCAAACGTGATCTGATCACAGGTCAGCGTGATCACTTCCCCCTGACGGGTGACAAGTGTGGCCTGAACAAAGTGGTCGGCCACATAGGATCCATAACACCCTGCATTCATCCGCACCGCCCCGCCGATGGATCCGGGGATTGTGCGCAGGAATGTCAGATCGCGCCCCTGATCCGCCGCACGCCGCGCCACATGGGCATCAAGCGCCGCCGCACCCGCGGTGATCAAATCGTCCTGAACAGTGATATGATTAAACCCCCGCCCCAGACGGATCACGACACCACGCACCCCCCCATCGCGCACGATTAAATTACTGCCCACACCCAAGGGAAAGACGGGAATATCGTCAGGCAAAGCGCGCACAAAATCAGCCAGATCATCCGTGTCCGCAGGTTGAAAGAAATACTCCGCAGGACCGCCCACACGCAACCACGTCAAATCTGCCAACGAACGGTTTTCGGACAATGCGCCGCGTGGTTCTGGGATGCTGTTCATGGCCTGCTCCTGTCGTTGCATGTGATATGCAATATTCATCGAAGCACCGCAATAAAAACCCGCGCAAGCCACTTTCGTCAACGTTGGATCGATTCACAAGCCGACCGCGGGTGGCGTGAATGCGCCGGCCATGGAGGCGGTCGGCGAATGGCCAATCTAACGATTGGCTAAATACATTGCACGACCTTTATTTCCCCAACCGGTCGGGCAATGCATTGGCCCATGCGGAAATTGTACCTGCGCCAAGGCAAACGACGATATCGCCCGATTGCGCATGGGTGCGCACCAAATGTTTCAAGTCGTCTTCATTCAGAAGCGCGCTGGCGTGGCGGTGTCCGTGGCGGATGAGTCCCGCGACCAAATCATCTCGGCTTGCCCCCTCAATTGGGTCTTCGCCTGCGGCGAACACTTCGGCGATGGCGACCACATCCGCCTCATTAAAACAGGTGCAGAAATCTTCGAATAGGGAATGTAGGCGCGTGTAGCGGTGGGGTTGATGAACGGCAATCACACGGCCATCGGATGCCTGACGCGCGGCCTTTAGCACCGCGGCGATTTCAACGGGGTGGTGGCCGTAATCATCAATGATGGTGACGCCATCCACCTCACCCACTTTGGTAAAGCGGCGATTGACTCCTTTGAAGTTTTCAAGGGCGGATTTGATCTCGGCCTCTTTCACACCTAAATGACGTGCAACGGCAATCGCCGAAAGGACGTTTGACACATTGTGATCCCCCGTCATGGGCAGGCGCAGGCCACGGATTGCCGTTTCATCCTCTTGAAATTCGACATCAAAATGGGCCGAACCACCCGAATAGGTCAGGTTGACAGCACGCACACCGGCCTGTGCGTTAAACCCATAGGTTACAACCCGACGATCCGAAATGCGGCCCACCAGCGATTGTACCTCTGGGTGATCGGTGCAGCAGATAGCCAAACCATAAAAGGGGATGTTTAACACAAAATCATAAAACCCCTGACGCAGGTTTTCGATGCTACCCCAATGTTCCATATGTTCGGGATCAATGTTTGTAACAATCGCGATTGTGGCCGGCAGGCGATTGAATGTTCCATCGCTTTCATCGGCCTCTACCACCATCCATTCGCCCTGCCCCATGCGCGCGTTGGATCCATAGGCGTGAATGATCCCACCATTAATCACCGTTGGATCAATACCACCCCCATCCAGCAGGGTTGCCACCATGGTTGTGGTGGTGGTTTTGCCATGCGTTCCCGCAACCGCAACATTGGATTTCATGCGCATCAATTCGGCCAACATTTCCGCACGGCGCACGACGGGCAACCCCATCAATCGCGCCTGATCCAATTCGGCGTTACCTGTTTTGATCGCCGATGAAATCACCACCACTTCGGCGTGTTCCAAATTTTCAGCGCGTTGTCCGATGAAAATCGTGGCCCCCAAATCGGCCAAACGCTGGGTGATCTTGCTTTCTTTTAAATCTGAGCCTTGCACGCGGTAGCCAAGATTTAACAAAACCTCGGCGATCCCCGACATCCCAATGCCGCCAATCCCCACGAAATGAATGGGTCCAACATCGGTGGGAAGCTTGGTTGCGGCTGCATTCATTTAGCTGTCTTTCTTTATCACTGTTTGGATCAAATCCATCAGGCGCTGTGTGGCGTCAGGCACGGATGTTTTTAAAGCGGAACTTGCCATTTGTCTGGCCCGTGCGGGATCGTTGAAAATCGCCTCAAGCCGCATTGTTAAATCATCGACCTGAAAATCAACTTCGCGGATCAATTCGGCAGCTCCCGCAGTCACCAATCCCATGGCATTTGCACTTTGCTCATCTCGAATAGAAATGGCCAAAGGTACAAGCAGTGAGGGGCGTCCAATCACCGAAATATCTGCAACGGTTGAAGCCCCCGCGCGTGAGATGACTAATTGAGCCTCGCTCATCCGCGTGGGGATGTCATCGAAAAACGGACGCACATCTGCGGGGATGTTTTGTTCTGCATAATAGGCCTCGACCCGCTCTTGGTCTTCTGGGCGGGCCTGATGGGACACGCGGATATGGGACAACATCGCCATGGGCAGGCCCACAATCGCGGGTGGCACCACATCTGACAGAATGCGCGCACCCTGTGATCCCCCCAGAACAAGGATTGACATCGGATAATCACCAGGTGGAATGTACCCAGCGCCTGCCCGTTCGGCGATGGCCGCGCGTACGGGATTGCCCACGTGATGGCCTGTAATCTTGTCCGACATTTCGGTGGGCCATGTGCCACAGGCCACCGCATTCATGACGGGTGCAAACAATTGGTTCACGCGGCCCAAGACACCGTTTTGTTCATGCACCATGCGCGGAATACGCAAAATCGTTGCAGCCGTTAGCGCGGGGATCGAAGGATATCCGCCAAAGCCGATCACAATTGTGGGACGAACGACAATCATCTGCGCCAGCGCCATCAAACTGCCGCCTGCAATCTGAAACGGAACCAAGGCCTTGGACAAAATACCGCCGCGGGCAAAGGTCCCTGATTTTAAAACTCTGACCTGAACCGCATCGGGAAATCCATCCACATAGCGTGCGCCACGCTGATCGGTGGTCAGCTTCACCCGCCACCCTGCCTCTAACAATGCCTCGGCCAGGGCCTGTGCAGGGAACATATGTCCGCCTGTGCCACCTGCTGCTAAAATCGCCAAAGGCGCTTTGGTCATTATCGATATCCGTTAATTACATCTGCGATGTTCTTTTGCGGGCGTGCACGCGTAAATGCAAGCAACATTCCAAGCGCAATGCCCCCCGCAATCAGCGAAGATCCGCCATAACTGATGAAGGGCAATGTCATCCCCTTCGCAGGCAGCAGTCGCACCGCAACCCCCATGTTGATCACCGCCTGAACACCAAAGGAACAGGCCAAACCCGCACCTGCCAATCGGATGAACGTATCGCGTTCCCGCATCAGGCGAGAAAGGGATACCAAAACAATGCTGGCATAAATTGTGATGATGATTGCCACCAAAACAAATCCATATTCCTCGGCCGCGACAGCAATGATAAAATCCGTATGCGCATCAGGCAGGGACCATTTCACCTGCCCCTCGCCCACACCAACGCCGAAAAACCCACCCTCTTGGATCGCGTTTGTGGCATATCCCAATTGTGTGCGCGGATCGACATCAGGGGACAAAAATCCATCAATGCGGCGGGCAAAATGTTCAGAATACTGATAGGCAAGCGTGCCGCCAAAAAGGACCAACCCCGCCATGCCCATCAACAAAAGAATTGGCGCACCCGCTACGAAATACATCACACCCCAGGCAAACAATACCAGACAGGCCTGACCAAAATCGGGCTGCAGGGCCAGCATCACAGCGATGCACATCGCCAAGATAAATGAATACATGCGCCCAGGGGGGCCATTGATTTCCTGCGCGGCGGCCAACATCCATGCGCTGACCACCACAAACCCGGGCTTTAAAAACTCAGAAGGCTGAAGCGAGGCAAAGCCCAGCGCATACCAACGCACCGCCCCTTTGCCAAAATCAGTGCCAAATACAGGCAGCAATGCCACCGCGATAAAGGCCGCAATAAATCCCAGTACCGCCAAACGGCGCACCAATATGGGGGACATCATGGATGTGACAAACATCGCAATCAGGGCCATGCCCCCAAACACCGCCTGTCGCTGCACATAGTGGAACGGCGCAAATCCGTTTTTCTCGGCCAAGGGCGGCGAGGCCGCAAGGCCCAGCAAAATACCAACTGAAAACAATAACATAACGGACATCAGAGTCCATTTGTCAACGGTACGCCACCATTTTGGAAGAATGGGTTCCCCCTTGGATACGGGGACGGAACCATAGACCATTTCAGTCATGGGTTTTGCCTTTTACTGCCTCTGACATGTCCCGTTTTTGGGATCGTTGTCATATTGATAACGAATTTTGCCCCCTCTGGCCAGATAAAATGCATCCCCCTTGCCAATTCGGTTGAAAACCGCCACGAGGGGGACATGCGATTTGAAACCATCATAATTGGCGCGGGGGCGGCGGGCATGATGTGCGCAGCCCATGTGCGGGATGCGCTGGTCCTTGATCATGCCAAGGCCGCGGGTGAAAAAATCCGTATTTCAGGTGGTGGGCGGTGTAATTTCACGAATATCTACGCCAGTGCAGAAAATTTCCTGTCCGAAAACACCCATTTCGCGAAATCCGCATTGGCACGGTATACCCAATGGGATTTTATTGATTTGGTTCAGCGCTACGACATCCCCTATCACGAAAAAACCTTGGGTCAGTTGTTTTGCGATACCTCGGCCAAGGATATCATCGCCATGCTGCGCGATTTGATGAAAGCGGCAGGGGCAGAGCTTTGGTTGAAAACCTCTGTGACTTCGGTGCGCAATGAAAACGGCATCTTTACCTTGGACATCCTTAAGGGGGAGTGCACCGAAACTTTGACCTGCAAAAACCTGGTCCTTGCCACTGGCGGCAAATCCATTCCGAAAATGGGGGCCACGGGTTTTGCCTATGACGTTGCCACACAATTCGGGATGCGGGTCACTGAAACGCGCCCCGCACTTGTGCCGTTTACGTTTTCTGACGGGCGGTTTGCGGAAATCTCGGGCGTCTCGCTCCCCGTTCGGGCGCAGGCGGGCGCGGGTGTGTTTGACGAGGCGATGTTGTTCACGCACCGCGGCCTGTCAGGTCCAGCCATCCTTCAAATCAGCAGCTATTGGGCCGAAGGGGCCGACATCACCCTAAACCTAACCCCCGATGGCACCACCATGACCTCCCTGCGCGATCAACGCCAAATCGGCGGAAGGCGCAATTTCAAAACCGAACTGGCCACCCACCTGCCCGCGCGGCTGGTCGATCATCTGGCGCAGGATTTGGATTTAACGGGCAATCTGGCCGATTGGTCCGATGCACGGCTGAGTACCCTGTTTGACAAATTGCAAAACTGGTCCCTGCGCCCCAGTGGGTCCGAGGGGTACCGCACGGCCGAGGTTACATTGGGCGGCATCGCAACCGAAGAAGTGTCGTCAAAATCCATGATGTCCAAACGGGTTCAGGGATTGTACATCGTGGGTGAGGCGATGGATGTCACAGGCTGGCTGGGCGGCTATAACTTCCAATGGGCCTGGAGCAGTGGCATGGCCGCCGCCCGCGATATTATGGCAGTGTAAAGAAAATCCGCGCGTCAAGTTATTCCCTGCCAATCAATAGATTGCAGATCAACTAAATATTCCCTTAACATCCAATAAAGACGGCGCACGCTGCGCACCGACGTAATACCGACACCTTACAGATGTGATACTGACGTTAGGATTTGGGGGAAATCAAGGAGAAAGGGCGTGGGTGATTTCGATGAAATCCTGCCCCCTAAGTTCGAAATTGTCGTATTGATCAAAGCTTGCCGCCGCAGGGGCAAGCAGCACTGTGTCCCCTGTTTCTGCGTCCCGTGCCGCCGCCCGAACGGCCGTCTGCATGGTTGTGCACACCTCTGCCGTCACCCCAATTTGGCGGGCGAATTCCACGGCCTCTCGTCCAATGACATAGGCCTTTTTCACCGATGTTTTGGCGATGTCCTGCAGGGCGTCAACACCCCCCTCTTTCATCAGGCCGCCGCAGATCCAGCGGATGTTTTGAAACGCCCCCAATGCCTTGGCCGCGGCATCAATATTGGTGGCCTTGCTGTCGTTGATATAGCGCACCCCATTGATTTCACGGACAAATTGCGAACGATGTGCCAGACCTGCAAAGGATTTAAACCCCTCTTCAATCACGCGTGGGGCAAGGCCAAGGGTGCGCAATGCGCCATAGGCCGCACAGGCGTTTTGGTGGTTATGTGCGCCGGGCAATCCCGCAATATTGCGCAGATCGATTGAAGCGACTTGGCGCGTTTTGCGGTATTCCGACAAGAACCCTTTCCGCGCAAAAACATACCAGCCAGGGCCATCAAGCTTTTGCCCAGCACTGATGCGAATAACTCGATCATCCACGCGTACTTGGGACAGTTGGTTGGCCAAAAATCGCCCCTCAACCTCATCCACACCAATAACGGCGCGGTCTGGTCCCCCCTCAATAAACAGGCGCCGCTTGGCCGCCACATAGCCCCCCATCCCCCCATGCCGATCCAAGTGATCTGCCGAGATATTCGTCCACACCGCAACGTCTGGTGTCAGGGATCGTGCCAGCTCGGTTTGGTAGCTTGAAAGCTCTAGAACAATGACCTCACCATCATGTGCGGGATCAAGGTCAAAGACGCCAAGGCCAATGTTTCCCGCCAGTTGGGTTGGACGGCCTAAGGCCTTTAAAACATGGTGGATCAGGGCGGATGTGGTGGATTTTCCGTTTGATCCTGTGACCGCGACAACTTTCGGTTCCTTATCAAAATCAAGCCACCTTGACTGCGCAAAGGATTGGAAAAACAATCCAATGTCATTGTCTAAAATCACGCCCGCCTGCAGTGCGGCCGCTATGATGGGATGTGGTTTGGGATACAGATGCGGGATACCAGGCGAGGTGATCAGGCAATCAATCGTGGTCCAATCTGCGCGGTGCAGGTCTTGAACCTCTAGGTCTTCTTCGTCTGCCCGTGCGCGTGCCCGTTCGTTGTCGTCCCATACAACGACATCCACACCGCCCGCAGCCAAGGCCCGCGCCACGCCAAGCCCCGAGCGCCCCAGCCCAAGGACCGCATATCGTTGACCTGTTAATCCACCTATTGCGATCACGTCAGGCTCCTTATCTGACCTTCAGCGTGGCCATACCGATCATCGCCAAAATCAGCGCGATGATCCAGAAACGGATCACGATTTGGGGTTCGGCCCATCCCTTTTTTTCGAAATGGTGATGGATGGGCGCCATTAGGAACACACGCTTACCTGTGCGTTTGAAGTAAAGCACCTGGATTATGACAGAAAGCGCCTCTACCACGAACAAACCACCGATGATGGCCCAGACGATTTCGTGTTTGGTGGCAACTGCAATCGCGCCCAATGCCCCACCAAGCGCAAGCGATCCGGTATCCCCCATGAACACCGCCGCGGGGGGTGCGTTATACCACAAAAACCCAAGGCCACCGCCAATCAATGCAGAGCAGAAGATCAGGATTTCACCCGTACCCGGCACATAATGAACATCCAAATATTCGGTGAAATCCACACGCCCCACGGCATAGGCAATAACACCCAATGTAGCCGCTGCGATCATGGATGGCATGATGGCCAATCCATCCAATCCATCCGTTAAATTCACCGCATTGGCAGATCCGACAATCACTACCATCGCAAAGGGAATGTATAGAAACCCAAGATTGATCAGAGTATCCTTAAACACAGGCAGAGCCAGTTGATTTTGCAAATCTATCGGATGCGCCCATGCGCACGCAAGCGCGGCCAGCGCTGAAATCAAAAAGCCTAACCCAAGGCGCACTTTCCCAGAAACGCCCGCAGTATTTTGTTTGCTGACCTTTGCATAATCATCGGCAAATCCGATCAACCCAAAGGATACAGTGACCATCAAAACAACCCAGACAAACACATTGTCCAACCGCGCCCACAACAATGTTGCTGTAATCAATGCAGATAGGATCAGCAGGCCGCCCATGGTTGGCGTCCCCGCTTTGACAAAATGGCCCTCAGGACCGTCGTCGCGGATGGGCTGTCCATTGCCCTGTTTGCGGAGCAAGACGTTGATCAGTGGACGGCCAAAGATGAACCCAAAAAACAGTGCCGTGAAAAAGGCACCCCCCGCACGGAACGTGATGTAGCGAAAGAGGTTAAAGAAATCACCGCCATCAGAAAGCGCCGTGAGAAGATAGAGCATCGTTAGGGTCCTTTGTTGTCCATGGGCGGATGGCCTAATTCTTGGAGTGCGTCAACAACTTTGCGCATATTCGTGCTGAGCGATGCCTTTAGCAACACGGCATCCCCTGCCTGAACCAAATGCGCGACCTGCGCGGCCATGGCGGCGCTGTCCTCATAATGCTGCCCGCGTTTTCCGTCAGGCAACACATCGTGTAGTGATTTCATCAAGGGACCCACTGTGTGAATGGTGTCAATGGCATCTGTGCAGGGCCAATTTGCAACCTCACGGTGAAAGTCGTGTTCTTTTTCGCCCAACTCTTTCATGTCACCCAAAAAGGCGATTTTTCTAGATGCATCTGCCTCTGCCAGTACTTGCATCGCGGCGCGCAGCGAGGTTGGGTTTGCGTTATAGGCGTCATCGATCAGATCCAGCGCGCCGCCATTGATGTTCAATGTGTGACGCGCCCCGCGCCCGTCCACAGGATTCCACGCGGCCAAACCTGTTGCCGCGGTTCTGCGATCTGCGCCCAAATACCCAACGGCCAGTAATGCACCCAGCGCATTCATCGCAAAATGGCGCCCTACAGAGTTAATCGTCACGGGATATGTTGCGGCCTCTACCTGCAAAAAGGCATGGGTTTCTGCGCCGTTAACATTGACATCAGAAAGCGACGCGTCAGCTGCTGCTGCCCCAAACCAAAGTGTGGTTACATCCTTTGTGTAAGTTTCAATCACCTTGGTACAGGGGGTATCCGCATTCATGATCGCAACACCATTTGGCACCAACCCATCAATGATTGAGGTCTTTTCCAGCGCAATTCCGTTGATGTCCTCAAAGGCTTCTAAATGCACCTCTGCCACGGTGGTGACCATTGCAACATCTGGGGCCGCCATTTTTGTAAGTGGCGCGATTTCGCCGGGATGGTTCATGCCGATTTCGATCACAGCAAATTCCGTATCCGCTGGCATCCGCGCAAGCGTTAGGGGAACGCCCCAGTGATTGTTGTAGCTGGCAACCGAAGCATGGGTTTTTCCGCATGCGCCGAGCATGTGGCGCAACATCTCTTTCGTAGATGTTTTTCCAACCGATCCCGTCACCGCGATCACTTTGGCCTTGGTGCGCGCCCGCGCGGCACGACCCAAATCCTCAAGCGCTACTTGAACATCTGGTACGATCAACAGGGGTGCCGTGTCGTCCACCCCATCGGGAATGCGCGACACCAATGCTGCCCCTGCACCAGCGGCCAAGGCATCCGCAACAAAATC
The DNA here is from genome assembly GCA_017852835.1 of Paracoccaceae bacterium. Taxonomy (GTDB): domain Bacteria; phylum Pseudomonadota; class Alphaproteobacteria; order Rhodobacterales; family Rhodobacteraceae; genus HIMB11. Next base: position 14,304 of record JAFMKS010000016.1, on the reverse strand, counting down.
GTGACCATCCCGCGCGGCCTTTAGCGCAACAAATAAATCACCTGTTTGCAAGGTGCGCGTGTCGATCGACACGCCCGTGACGGCCCAATCCCCCACTGCCCCGCCACCTGTGGCAAAGGCCGCCTCCTGAGCGCTCCATAGTGTCATGACATTATCCCGTCCAACGCCTGCACTGCGACAGAGGCCTGTTCCACATCATCAAAGGGCAAAACGTCATCCCCGATAATCTGGCCCGTTTCATGCCCCTTGCCCGTAATGATCAAACCATCCCCTGCACCCAACATATCAACCGCGCGCAAGATCGCCTCGGCCCGATCACCGATTTCAAGGATATGTTGCGCATCCTTTACCCCCGCCATGACCATTTGACGGATTGTTGCGGGATCTTCACTGCGCGGATTGTCGTCGCTGACAATCACAAAATCGGCGTTTGCCACCGCCTCAGCCGCCATAAGGGGGCGTTTCGTGGCGTCACGATCCCCGCCCGCCCCGATAATCGCAATCATGCGCCCCATCACATGCGGGCGAAATGCCTGTAGCGCAGTTTTGACCGCATCTGGGGTATGGGCATAATCCACATAGACCGACGCCCCATTTTCACGCGCTGCGGCAAATTGCATGCGCCCACGCACAGTTTCCAAATGTTCCAAAGTGTCAAAAACATGTGCAGGGTCTTCACCCGCCGCAATCACCAAAAGTGCGGCCATCAAAACATTGCCCGCCTGAAACCCACCAATGAGGTTCAAGCGTTTTTGATAGGTTTTTCCCTGATAGGTGAAACGCACATCCTGACCCAATCCGTCAAAACGCGCGCCCTCTATCCGCAAGTCGGCACGAACGTCATGGCCCATTCGGATCGTGCGTATGCCCCGCGCGATCAATTGATCGGCAAATGTGTTCAATGCAGGGTCGTCAATGTTGATGACAGCGGTCCCATCATCCGGCAACACGCGATCAAAAAGCCCCGCCTTGGCCTGAAAATAGGCATCGAATGTCTTGTGATAATCCAAGTGGTCTTGGGTAAAATTCGCAAACCCCGCCGCCTTGATGCGCACACCATCCAAGCGCCGTTGATCCAATCCGTGCGAGGATGCCTCCATCGCGGCATGGGTGATGCCTGCGGATTTCGCCTCGGACAACACGCGATGCAGAGTTAGGGTATCGGGCGTTGTGTGGCGCAAGGGCGTGGTAAAGGCACCTTCAACCCCAGTTGTGCCGATGTTCACCGCCTGTTTTTCCAACTCGGTCCAAATTTGGCGGCAAAAACTACTAATTGAGGTTTTACCATTGGTCCCCGTCACGGCCACCATGGTTTTCGGCTGCCCCCCGTAAAACAGCGCAGCCGCGCGTGCAAAAGATGCCCGCACATCATGGGCGATGACAATTTTTGCAGGATCAACCCCTGAAATTTCGGCCATTCCCGCCGCATCTGTCAGCACCGCAACCGCACCGGCATCAATCGCGGCCGGCGCAAATCGGGCGCCATGCACGGCGCTGCCAGGAAGGGCCGCAAACAAATCCCCTGCTTTGATGTGACGATTGTCCAGTGCAAGGCCCGTGATTTCAATCTGACCTTGTGCATCAAGGGCCAACCCAAGGCTTTGGAGTGATACCGTGTGTATGGCCATATGATGTGAAATCCCCTGTCGCGGCTAGTCCCAAGACACTTGCGTTATATCACCTAAATCATCGGCTTCAATCTCTGGTCGAAGGCCCATTAGCGGCGCAATTCTACGAATGATTTCGGCGGCAACGGGCACGGCCGTCCACCCGGCTGTGCGCCGTGCTTCGCTGCCTGCTGTATCCTCTGGCTCATCCAATGAAACGACCAAGACATATTTAGGATCATGTGCCGGGAATATTGAGGCAAAGGTGGCAATCACCTTATCCTTTTCATAGCGCCCTTGAGCACTGGGTTTATCTGCAGTTCCCGTTTTACCCGCAACCGCGTAGCCCGTTACCTCGCCCATGGATGCAGTGCCGTCGGTCACAACACCGCGCAACATTTTCACCGAATTTGCCGCAGAAGCCGCCGATATAACGCGCACAGGTTCTGCCCCTGCCCCGCCCTTTAACAGACTGGGTTGAATGCGCAGACCGCCATTGGCAATCGCCGCATAGCCAACCGCCAGATGCATGGGTGTTGCCGACAACCCGTGACCATAGGAGATTGTCATAGCAGAGAGTTCTGACCACTTTTTGGGCAATAGCGGCTTGCTCCCGCTTGCCTCAATCATTTCAAATTTGATCGGGTCGGTCATGCCCAAGTTGGTCAAAAACTTTCGTTGTTCTTCCGCGCCAATCATCTGCGCAATACGTGCCGTACCGATGTTAGATGATTTTGTGATCACCTCCCAAACAGGTAATTTGGCGCCGTAATCGTGATAATCGCGGATTTTGAATTTGCCCCACCGAATTGGGCCTTGGGTATCCATTACCGTCGTTGGGTTCAAAAGCCCCATATCCATGGCCTGCGCGACCGCGAAAATTTTAAACGTTGAGCCCAGCTCATAAACCCCCTGAACCGCACGATTAAACAGCGGACTATCGGCCGCCTGACCATGAACAGGGGGACGCGGGCGGTGGTTTGGATCGAAATCGGGCAGTGATGCAATTGAAACAACTTCGCCCGTGTGTACATCCATCAATATTGCCGCCGCACCCCGTGCGTTCAATAATTTCATCCCACCATAGAGCACCTGCTCAACCGCGGCCTGAACTGATAAATCCAAAGAGAGTTCAAGGGGTTGCCCAGACATATTTGGATCACGCAGGCGGGTATCAAAGGTTTTTTCGACCCCTGCCACGCCCACCAATTCGGCGGCCTGCACCCCCTCTTTCCCGAAACTTGCCCCACCTAAAACATGCGCAGCAAGTTTGCCATTGGGGTATAGGCGCATTTCGCGCGGGCCAAAGCGCAAACCCGGATCACCGATGTCATAAACCGCCTGCATTTGTTCAGGGCTGATCTTTTTCTTGATCCAAAGGAATTTGCGATCCCCTGTGAAATCCTTGACCAATTTTTCTGGTTTCAAATCTGGGAAGATAATTGCAAGCTCTTGGGCCGTTTGTTGCGGATCAATCAGATGCGCTGTTTCAACGTAGAGCGAATGGGTTTCCAAATTGGTCGCCAAGATGCGTCCCTTGCGATCCAAAATGTCGGCACGTTGTGCGATAATGGATGCGCCCGCATTTTGTGCGCGTGGTTCCACCGGTTCACTTGACGAAAGCGTACCAACACGGATCGCAATCACGCTGTACAAACAAATGAACACAATCCCCAAAACCAACAAACGCCCTTGGGCGCGTTGGCGCACGGCCTCTTTTTCGGCCTCATGCCGCGCACGGATATTTTCGCGCTCGATCACATCCGTATTTTCCCCACGTTCGCGGGCAGGCAATATGCGACTAAGCGGGCGAAGCGGTGTGCGCAGTGACGGATATGTCATTGATCCGCCTCACGGTTTGCGACCTCGACCAGATCAGACAGCTCGCCCAATGGAAAGGCATTGTCATAGGGGAACTCAATTGTATCAATCGTCCCAAAATTTTCCGCCTGCAGGGGTGTTAAATGCAACCGATTGTAATTCAGGTTCACCAAATCCGTTAACCGATCAGGACGGTTTAAATAGGCCCATTCCGCGCGCAGAACGGACAGTCGCGCGCGCGCCGCGCCGATATCGCGCTGTAACTCTTCGGTCTGGCTCAGGGCGTTTTGCGTCTTGATGTTTTCCTGATAGGCCCAATAGGCAAGGCCAACCACAGTACAAACAATTAAAATACTTAATAACGTGCGCATTACCGCTTCCTCGTTAACACTGGCATACCCAAATCTTTTTCAACAACACTATCGCCCGCGGGTGCATCGGTGCGCCGCGCAATCCGCAATTTCGCCGAACGCGCCCGTGGATTTTGCGCCAACTCATCCTCGTTTGGGGCAATGGCCTTTTTGCTGCGCAATTCGAACTGTGCAGGGGCCCGATCGATGTCTGGTGCATAGCGATTGGCACGCGCATTTGATCCCGACCGCATCTGTAAAAACCGCTTTACCATGCGATCTTCGACGGAATGAAAGGTGACAACCGCCAACTGCCCACCGGGCTTCAACGCACCTTCTGCCGCCATTAAACCCCGATAGAGTTCGCGATATTCATCATTCACCGCGATGCGCAGCGCCTGAAAACTGCGAGTCGCCGCGTGGCTTTGCCCTGGTTTGGTGCGCGGCAGAACATTTTCAATCAGATCAGCCAGATCCAATGTTGTGTCAAACGGGGTCGCCTCGCGCCGTTTAACGATGGCACGCGCAATGCGACGGCTTGCACGCTCTTCCCCATAGAGAAACAGAATATTGGCCAACTCGGCTTCGTCTGTGGTGTTCACGATATCGGCAGCACTTGGGCCAGATTGACTCATCCGCATATCAAGCGGGCCGTCTTTGATAAAGGAAAACCCACGGTCCGCCTGATCCAACTGCATGGACGATACACCCAGATCCAAAACAACCCCATCAAGGTCAGATGCATATTCATCAAGTTTGGAGAAAACACCTTCTATCAGCTGCAACCGATCGCCATAGGCCGTCGCCCAACTTTGTGCCATTTCAAACACCATCGGATCGCGATCAACGCCGTAGACCCGATCCGCACCCGCATCCAACAAGGCACGCGTATATCCGCCCGCACCGAATGTACCATCCAACCACGCCCCCGAAATAGGTGCGCAGTGGTCCAAAATTGGGCGCAACAATACAGGAATGTGAGGAGAGTTCGAGGCGGCCTGAGGTGCGTCAGCTACCGACATCAAGCACCCCCATCACCATCAAGGAATGTCAGTGGATCAAATTCATCTGGCTGACCATGCAACCATGCATCGGTTTTTTCTTGATCTGCTTCGTATGTCTCGGGGTTCCAAATTTGGAATGTATCACCCGCAGCGATAAAATATGCTTCTTTGTCAATGCCGATCTTTTGGCGCAGCTTTGCTGGCAAAACCAAACGCCCTGTTTCATCTATGGATGTGGGGAAGGATTGACCGTGGAACAACCGCTCAAGGGTTTTTCGCCCAACCGATCCGCGCGGCAGTGCATCAATCTTGGCATCCACCTCTTCGATCGCTTCAATCGTGTAGCATTCTAAATATTCGCGCCTCGTGTCACCGTATACGATGACCAGCTCAGGGGCCAACCCTTCGGTCCAATTTGGATCACAGACCTGCACAACACGACGAAACAGGGCTGGGATAGACACCCGCCCTTTACTGTCTACTTTTTGTAGACCTTCACCTCTGAACCGTCGCGCCACGTCCCTGGTCGCCTCTTTTTCTGCCCCCGGTTGATTTCGACCCTTGGAACGAAAAAGCGGATTGAGCTGCTGCCACTGCCCAATCCGCTGTCATCGTCCCCTTTGCGGGGCCATCCGACTGCGCGCGCATCTGGGGGGGGGTGCTGCTCGCTGACGCGCCGGAGTTCTAATTGGATGAAAGCGGGGCCTGTATGAAACCTGACTTTGGGATTTCGGGTCTTAGCGCCCTTTTAATTCCCGTCTTCATCTGAACTATTGATGACACACGAAAATGCGCATTGCAAGAAAAATTTGGGAATTCATGGGAAAAAATGGTAATTTATGCGTGAAACAGCGATTTTAGAATTTTAAACTTCTATATGTTGATATTAATGTATTTTTTTAACTATATGTAGATTTAGTATCTTCCTATAAAATCCCAATAATCCCTCCAAACTCACAAGAACACATGCGAAATCGCGTAAAAAATCAATATTTTTACCGAATATTCGTCAGGAAAATTGCCAAGCGAGAGCATTTACCATGAATTCCCAAATTGAAGATTTCACAGCTGTGATGCCTGCAAAATACGCATAGCCGCAATGCAGCATTGGATGTTGTTCGATTGCCAAAGCACCCCTAGATAAAGCGCATCAGACACAGGCGCACAGCCTTCAGCGCCACATGAAAAGGACATAACAATGGCATACGCAACTCAGACACAGTCTTTATCTGGCAATGTGTTCGCAGCGGTTTCTGCGTTTTTTGCAGAACTGTCCGAAGCAGCAGAGCGCCGTCGCGTTTATAAAACAACTTATGCAGAGTTGGCATCACTATCAGCGCGCGAATTGTCCGATATTGGCCTATCCAAAGCTAACATTGGCGCAATCGCATATGAAGCGGCATATAAATAAGGGTGTTTTCGATCGCACCTCCCAGCGATCAAACCCGTCTGATTGGTCCATTCTCCTCCCAGTTGGACCAATCAAGTTTTCAGGTGAAAGCCGAAAGAAAGCCGCAATATTCCTCCCATTATTGCGGCTTTTATCAAATAACGACGCGTCCTCCCCGCGTCGTTATTTTTTTGCGCAGGCTTTAATGCAAAACCCGACGACGCCCTGCGGCCCCACCGCGGCGCACAGGTGCGCAAATCGCAAGATCAACGGTTTCCCCAATCATCCGTGTGAATTCAGCGGCCGCTTGTGATTTATCGGGGGTCGATCGCATCCACCGCATGGCCGAATGCGCCGCCTGCCGCGCGCTTGCGACATCAGCCTGCGAAAGAATCCAATGAAAATACCCAGCCCGCGCCGCGGTAGTGGCGGCAGAACCTTGGTGGTCAAGCGATTGAAGATCGTTAAAGATATGACGTAATGTCATTGTCTGCCTTTCTCCATCACACCCCGTGATGGTGGTTAAAGTTACTCTTAACCAAGGCTGGTTTCCGGACTCGGGGCGGATGGCGCGCGCCACACAAACAAACCTTCCCAAATCGCTTCAGTGGTTTTGTTTGCTTCCACCCTCACCGTTGCGGGGGCAGTGTCGGATTTACACCGACTTCCCAATTCTCCTGCATCGCAGGCACCTTAGTAGGCCTAAGGTGCTGTATTTCGCCAGATCCGTAAAGACAAAAGTCGACATATTGTGCGCTGAATGCGCACAGTTACACTATATTGAAAACACGACACCGCTAACGCGCCAGTGTCAGCCATTGTAGGTGTTAAAACGGAACGTCATCCGCGGCCGTGACAAATTTGGCAACCACTTTTTTAACGCCGGCCTTGTCAAACGCGATTTCCAGCTTGTCGCCTTCGGTTCCGATCACGGCGCCATAGCCAAATTTTTGGTGAAAAACACGCACGCCTAAATCATAAGCCGGGACCGCTGTGGCGTCGATTGTCATATGGCGCGCTTCTTTGGCTTGGCTTAACCCGCGCTGACCTGCACGCTCTTGCATGCGCCGCCAGCCGGGGGAATTATATCCATCCGCATTGGCCACGGCCTCATGCAGGGCCGAGGGTGCTGCCGCCGCGCCATATCCACCGCCGTATAAACCCGGTGGCGTCAACACCTCGACATGGTCATCCGGTAATTCATCAATAAAGCGCGATGGCATCGAAGATTGCCATTGGCCAAACACACGCCGATTTCCAGCGAATGAAATAGTGCAAATCCGTTCCGCGCGGGTGATCCCAACATAGGCCAATCGCCGCTCTTCCTCTAACCCCTTAAGGCCAGATTCATCCATGGAGCGCTGCGATGGGAACAAACCATCTTCCCACCCAGGGAGGAAGACAACTGGAAATTCCAATCCCTTGGCCGCGTGCAGAGTCATAATTGACACCTTTTCTTCGCCTTCTTGGCTGTCATTATCCATGACCAAGGAGACATGTTCCAAAAACCCTTGTAGGTTTTCAAATTGCTCTAACGCTTTCACCAATTCTTTCAGGTTTTCAAGGCGGCCCGCGGCTTCTGGTGTTTTGTCGTTCTGCCACATCGTTGTGTAGCCGCTTTCATCCAGAATGATTTCGGCCAATTCCATATGTGTGATCGCCTGATCGCCTGCCATGCGTCCCCAACGATCAATGCCATCAATCAACACGCGCAGTTCCGCCGCGCCCTTTCCGCCCAACACTTTATCCGCCAATGCGATCCGCGCACCGTCAACCAAAGATACACCATTTTCACGCGCAACGTTTTGGATTTTCTGCTGTGCCTTATCGCCCAAACCGCGTTTGGGCGTATTAACGATGCGTTCGAATGCCAAATCATCCTCGGGGCTTAGTACCACGCGGAAATAGGCCATGGCATCGCGGATTTCCATACGTTCATAAAACCGTGGACCTCCGATGACACGATAGGGCAATCCAATCGTTAAAAAGCGATCTTCAAATGCGCGCATTTGATGGGATGCGCGTACCAAAATCGCCATATCCTCAAGCCCAAAGGGGGCATTGCCGCGCGTGCCCCGCAGCATCGCCTCGACCTCTTCGCCGATCCAACGCGCCTCTTCTTCACCGTCCCAATGTCCGATCAGGCGGACGCGATCGCCGCTGTCCAGATCGGTCCATAACTCTTTCCCCAACCGCCCCGCGTTGCCAGAAATCACACCACTGGCGGCAGCCAGAATATGGGGGGTAGAGCGATAATTCTGTTCCAATCGCACCACTTTGGCGCCCGGAAAATCCTTTTCAAAGCGTAAGATATTACCCACTTCGGCACCGCGCCAGCCATAGATGGATTGGTCGTCATCCCCCACACAGCAAATATTTTTATGCGCTCCCGCCAACAGGCGTAGCCACAAATACTGGGCAACATTGGTATCCTGATATTCGTCCACCAAAATGAATTTAAACCAGCGCTGATACTGTTCCAAAACATCATCATGGGTTTGAAAAATGGTCACCATGTGCAATAGCAGATCACCAAAATCGACGGCGTTTAATTCCCGCAAACGCGTTTGATATTGCGCGTAGATCTCTGTGCCGCGGTTGTTGAATGCGCCTGCCTCGGCGCTTGGGACCTTTTCGGGGGTCCAGGCACGGTTTTTCCAATGGTCGATGATCGCACCCATCTGTCGTGCAGGCCAGCGTTTTTCATCGATGTTATTGGCAAGGATCAATTGTTTGATCAGACGGTTTTGATCATCCATGTCCAGAATTGTGAAATTGCTTTTCAATCGCACCAACTCCGCATGACGACGCAAGAGTTTCACACAAATCGAATGGAAGGTGCCTAGCCACGGCATCCCCTCAATCTGCATCCCCAGAAGCGTCCCAACGCGGTTCTTCATTTCCCGCGCAGCCTTATTGGTGAACGTCACCGACAAAATTTCATTCGGACGTGCACGCCCTGTGTTCAACAGGTGTACGATGCGCGATGTCAGAGCTTTGGTTTTACCAGTACCTGCGCCCGCCAACATCAGAACAGGACCATCCAACGCCTCAACCGCTTCGCGTTGCGCAGGGTTTAGATCTTCCAAATAGGGTGCGCCCCGCGCGGCCATCGCACGAGCCGAAAGTGAGGCCCCTCCAAAGGCATCCATTTCATCAAAACTGCTCATGGCCCTAAATTAGACCGAAGTTTCTAAATTGAAAAGAGGATGTTCGACAAATGTTCTGGTTAATTTTTTACGAAAATGCACATCGCTTTCCCACTGCATGAAAGATAGGCTCCATTACATGATGACAAGTCGTTCATTCCTAATGCAGTCAATCGGGGCCTTTGGTTTAACCATTCCACAGTTTACACGCGCCCAGTCTACCACGCTGTCGGTTCCGCCCAAAGACCATTCGCATGAGGCCACATTTATGCAGTAGCCTGTCGATCCCGCGGTCTATACTGATCGTGATCATTTGAAACAGGTCCACAAAACCATTGCGAAGATTGCAATTACGATCAGCGCCTTTGAGCCTGTGATCATGTTGGCCGATGCGGCGTTCCATGCATCTGCAATTAAAATCCTGTCGGATCAGGTGGAGTTATGGAACATCCCCACCAATGATTTATAGTGCCGTGACAGCGCTCCGATCACAGCATTTGAAGAGTCAGGTCAACGTGTCGTGTCGCAAATTCAATTCAATGGATGGGGCAATAAACAACCCCATCAGCATGATGCACAGATTGCGAAGCGGGTGGCAGAGGCGCTTGATTGTAACGTGATTCCGTCTGGTTTGGTGGGGGAATCAGGCGGGATTGAAACCAATGGCGCGGGCACATTAATCGCGCATGAAAATTCATGGATAAATGACAATCGCAACCCGTCCCTCAGCAAAGATCAGATTTCCAAACGCTTGCTTGCCGCATATGGCGCAGATCAAATCATTTGGTCAAAGGTTGTGGCAGATTTGGACATTACCGATTACCACATTGACAGTTTGGCCCGTTTTGTGACCCCTGAAAATTTGGTGGCCAACCTACCAGCGCAGTTGGACACATATGATCCATTTCACACCGCAGCCGCTGAAACAATCGCTATCCTTTGGGATCGTGGTGCAACTGTGGATGTGATTAACGAGCCCGCAAAACACGTATGCGCGATTTGGATTTCGTAGCATCCTACGTGAACCATTATATCTGTAATGGCGCGATCGTTTTGGCCGAATTTGGCGACAAGGACAGCGATCAACGCGCCGCCGCATACATGCACGCGGCCTATCCAAATCGTGAAGTGATTCAGATCAATTTTGACGCATTGGGCGAACTGGGCGTTAGCATTCACTGCGCCACGCAACAGCTAACCACGCAAGGAAATTAACAGTTTCACCGCTAAATCTTTCCAAAACTTGCATGGAACGACCTGTTTCCGTATTTAATGCCTTCGTCCTGAAATTTAATGACAGTATTGATTGACAACACACCTTTCTGCATTGCAGCATTCGGCAAATTTTAGTTGGCGCTGCCACTGTTGACAAAAAATAACGACCAATCTTGGGAGGGGTCATGGCTGATTTTAAAAAAATCCTGATCGCCAATCGCGGTGAAATCGCAATCCGCATTATGCGTGCCGCAAATGAAATGGGCAAAAAAACCGTTGCGGTTTTTGCAGAGGAAGACAAACTGGGGCTGCATCGGTTTAAGGCCGACGAAGCCTATCGCATTGGCGAAGGCTTGGGCCCTGTTGCAGCCTATCTCTCGATTGATGAAATCATTCGCGTGGCTCGTGAATGCGGCGCGGATGCGATCCACCCAGGTTACGGCCTATTGTCCGAAAATCCCGCGTTTGTGGATGCCTGCGACAAAAATGGCATCACCTTTATCGGACCCAAGGCCGAAACAATGCGTGCACTGGGCGACAAAGCCTCGGCCAGAAAAGTGGCCATTGCGGCAGGTGTTCCCGTCATTCCCGCGTCCGAAGTATTGGGCGATGATATGGACGCGATTGCCAAAGAGGCCGTAGAAATCGGCTATCCGCTGATGTTAAAGGCATCATGGGGCGGTGGTGGCCGCGGCATGCGCCCCATCAATGGGCCAGACGAGTTAGAGGAAAAAATCTTAGAAGGCCGCCGCGAAGCCGAAGCGGCATTTGGCAATGGCGAAGGGTATCTGGAAAAAATGATCACCCGTGCCCGCCACGTCGAGGTACAGATTCTGGGCGACAAACATGGTCAAATTTATCATCTATGGGAGCGCGATTGTTCGGTGCAGCGCCGCAATCAAAAAGTCGTCGAACGCGCCCCTGCCCCCTATCTCAGCGATGCACAGCGTCAGGAACTGTGCGAATTGGGCCGCCGCATTTGTGCGCATGTGAATTACGAATGCGCGGGTACCGTTGAATTCCTGATGGATATGGAAACGGGCAAGTTTTACTTTATTGAGGTAAACCCTCGTGTTCAGGTGGAACACACTGTGACCGAAGAGGTCACCGGCATTGATATCGTTCAATCCCAAATCCTGATCGCCGAAGGCAAAACCATCGCAGAGGCAACAGGCAAAGCCAGCCAAGAAGATGTGACACTTAATGGACACGCCCTGCAAACGCGGATCACAACGGAAGATCCGCAAAACAATTTCATCCCCGACTATGGCCGCATCACCGCGTATCGCTCTGCCACAGGTATGGGCATTCGTTTGGATGGTGGCACCGCCTATTCAGGTGGTGTGATCACGCGCTACTATGACTCGTTATTGGTGAAAGTCACCGCTTGGGCCCCGACCCCACAAAAAGCGATCAACCGCATGGATCGGGCATTGCGTGAATTCCGTATTCGCGGTGTCTCCACCAACATCGCCTTTGTCGAAAATTTGTTAAAGCATCCGACATTTCTGTCCGATCAGTACACAACAAAATTTATTGACGAAACACCCGATCTGTTTTCGTTTGAAAAACGCCGCGACCGTGGGACCAAGGTTCTGACGTATATCGCGGATATTACCGTGAACGGACATCCCGAGACCGAGGGGCGCCCCGCCCCTGCCGCCGATCTAAAAACCCCAAAGCCCCCCAGCCATGGCACCGATCTGGCCTATGGAACGCGGAATTTACTGGAACAAAAAGGACCTGCCGCAGTTGCGGATTGGATGTTGAAACAGCAACAGGTTCTGATCACCGACACCACCATGCGCGATGGGCACCAATCGCTGCTTGCGACTCGTCTGCGTTCAATTGATATGATCAAGGTCGCGCCAAGTTATGCAGCGAACCTGCCGCAACTGTTTTCCATTGAATGCTGGGGTGGTGCGACATTTGATGTGGCCTACCGCTTTTTGCAGGAATGTCCGTGGCAGCGTTTGCGCGATTTGCGCAGTGCCATGCCAAACCTAATGACACAAATGTTGCTGCGCGCTTCGAACGGGGTTGGATACACAAACTATCCCGACAATGTGGTGCAATCCTTTGTGGCAGAAGCGGCCAAAGGCATTGATGTTTTCCGCGTCTTTGACAGTCTGAACTGGGTAGAAAATATGCGCGTTGCGATGGACGCGGTGGTTGAGGCAAATAAAATCTGCGAAGGTACCATTTGTTACACGGGCGATATTCTAAACCCAGATCGCGCGAAATATGACCTGAAATATTATGTCGATATGGGTGAACAGTTGCGCGATGCGGGCGCCCATGTTTTGGGCCTAAAGGATATGGCAGGCCTGCTGAAACCCGCAGCCGCACGTCAATTGATAAAAGCGCTTAAGGAAGAGGTGGGATTGCCCATTCATTTCCACACGCATGATACGTCGGGCGTGGCGGGCGCAACAATTTTGGCGGCCGCAGATGCGGGTGTTGATGCGGTGGACGCGGCAATGGATGCGTTTTCGGGCGGCACATCACAGCCCTGTTTGGGGTCCATCGTGGAAGCATTGCGCAACACAGACCGCGACACAGGTTTGGACATTGAACGCATTCGCGAAATCAGTGCCTATTGGGAACAGGTGCGTGCGCAATACACCGCCTTTGAAAGCGGACTGGCCGCACCTGCATCCGAAGTATACCTGCACGAAATGCCCGGCGGCCAATTCACCAACCTAAAAGCGCAGGCGCGTTCATTGGGTTTAGAAGAGCGTTGGGGTGATGTTGCAAAAACCTACGCTGATGTGAACCAAATGTTTGGCGATATTGTAAAGGTCACGCCATCGTCAAAAGTGGTGGGGGATATGGCCCTGATGATGGTATCCCAAGGCATGACACGTGATCAGGTGGAAGATCCAGCAACAGATGTGGCCTTCCCCGACAGCGTGATCGACATGATGCGTGGAAACCTTGGCCAACCCCCGGGCGGCTTTCCAGCAGAGATCGTGAATAAAGTGCTAAAGGGCGAAGCGCCAAACACTGCGCGACCAGGCAAACATCTGCCCCCCGTTGATCTAGAGGCGAAACGCCAAGAAGTGTCGGATCAGTTGGATGGCACCCCAATCGACGATGAAGATTTGAACGGGTATTTAATGTATCCCAAGGTGTTCACTGATTATATGCAGCGCCATAAAACTTATGGACCTGTGCGAACTTTGCCGACCAAAACATTCTTTTATGGAATGGAACCTGGTGAAGAAATCACCGCCGAAATTGACCCCGGCAAAACCCTAGAAATCCGTCTACAAGCAGTTGGGGAAACCACCGATGATGGTGAGGTAAAGGTGTTCTTTGAACTAAACGGACAACCGCGTGTGATCCGTGTGCCAAACCGCATCGTCAAAGCGACGACATCCGCAAAACCCAAGGCCGAACTAGGCAATGCAAATCACATCGGTGCACCAATGCCAGGTGTCGTTGCATCTGTTGCGGTTCAGGCGGGACAAGAGGTGCGCGAAGGCGATCTATTGCTGACGATTGAAGCGATGAAAATGGAAACGGGCATTCACGCAGAACGGGACGCCGTTATCAAACAGACCCATGTCAGCGCAGGTGCGCAAATCGATGCCAAAGATCTGTTGATCGAGTTGGAATAAAATATTTTAAATGGCATGGAAAATTCGAATTCCATGCCATTTTCCTCTTGCACATAACAGAAACTGTTTCTAAAAGCACCCTACCCAAGGACGCGGGCGTAGCTCAGGGGTAGAGCGTTACCTTGCCAAGGTAAATGTCGTGAGT
>JAFMKS010000074.1 GCA_017852835.1 Paracoccaceae bacterium | reverse complement strand
AGGCGAATTTCCTGATCAAAGGCGACATGCGCCAATTCTGCGGCCAATGCGCGAATGCGTTTTGCCGAAATCCCACACAGGTCTGCAACCGCCTCTGGTGCGTTTTCCGGGGATAGGAAATGTTCGATCATCTTGGTGAATACACTGGTCGCCCCATTGTGCGCACCGCGCAGATCAGGTTCCGCGCCCTGATGATCAAAGGCAACCACGTCTCCGGATTTGCGATCAACAATCAGTGGTTTTCCGTTGTCATCGCGCAGGAATAGACCCGTTTCCGGATCTAATAGGACGGGCGCGTTTGTAAAACGCGCCAAATATGTCAGATCGATTTTGCCCGCCTCAACCAAACAATAGATTAGGGACAAAATGAAACGCCCGTCAGTACCTGGCGTAATGCCCACCCATTCGTCCGCCACGGCGTTATATCCTGTGCGAATGGGGTTCACACCGATAACCCGCGCACCGCGTTCTTTGATTTTGCCGATGCCCATTTTGATGGGGTTACTGTCGTGATCTTCGGCCACACCAAACAGCATGAACAGTTTTGTATGATCCCAGTCAGGTTGGCCAAATTCCCAAAACGCACCGCCCATCGTGTAAATGCCAGCAGTGGCCATGTTCACGCTGCAAAATCCGCCGTGCGCGGCAAAGTTTGGCGTGCCAAACATCTGTGCCCAATAACCAGTAAACGATTGTGATTGGTCACGGCCTGTGAAAAACGCCAGCTTTTCGGGTGATTTTTCGCGTAAGGGACCCAACCAGTCCGTCGCAATGCCAAGCGCCTCTTCCCAAGAGATTTCCTCGAACTGACCAGAGCCGCGCTCGCCAACACGTTTCAACGGGGCACGTAGGCGGGATGGCGCGGTGACCTGCATAATGCCCGCGGACCCCTTGGCGCATAATACACCCTTGTTTACGGGGTGATCGCGGTTGCCTTCGATATAGGCGACTTTGCCGTCCTTTAAGTGGACGTTAATTCCGCACCGACAGGCACACATGTAACATGTGGTCTTGCGAATTTCGTCCGATACTTTTGGGGACGTATCAACGTAGGGTTGGTCTTTCACGTGCATCTCCTCGGGTTCATGTTGCCAATCTGATCAATCCGACCATGGACAGACCGACCAATAGCGACAAGCATATTGGGCGATAGTAGGGTTCAAAGTTGGGTGTGAACAGGCGTTTACCTGCAAAAACACCAAGTGACGTAGGGATAGTTAGGGCCGCTGCGCGCAGCATAGCGATTTTGTCCAATACCCCAAAAAATAATAGTGTTGCGAAAGTCGTAATTGTTCCCAAAAACAGGAACATGACCAGCGCGGCGCGCATCTGGCGCGGGTTACGGTCGGATGACAAAACATAAAGTGCAACAACCATTCCGCCGACAGAGGCAAGGCCAGTTGCGATGCCTGCGCCGATCCCTGCGCTAACCAGTCCCGCGCGCGTGTTCAAAAAGGCCAAACGCATGTTCGCCAATTGTGTCACTGCCAGCACCAATATCAGGCACAGGGCCACTGTTTGGGACAGTTCGGCAGAAACGTTTTGTGTAAAATACAGCCCAATCGGCACCGCAATCGCGGACCCCAACCATAGGGTTACGGCCGCGCCTTTGTCCGCATCTTTCCAACCGCCCCGCAACATCATGGCGCTGGCTACAAGTTCAAGCCACCAACAAATCGGGATCAGGGCAAGCGGCGATAGGATCAGTGCCGCCGACGCCATTACAATCGCAGAGAGTGCAAACCCCGTGAAACCGCGAACCAATCCCGCGCAAAAACAGATCACTGCCAGCAGTGTAAATTCCGCTTGGGTTAGGGTCAGCAGCTCTTGCATGTCCTATGACTTATCCGCGGCCTGACAGCGCGACGTAGTCACGCGGTTCGGCACCGTTATACAGTGTCAGTGGGCGGATCAGGATGTTGCCCTCTAACTGTTCGATACACTGGATGATCCACCCTGGCATACGTCCGATTGCAAAAATTGGGACGTACAGATCCATTGGAATTCCGTGCAATTGGTAAACAACACCGGAATAGAAATCCACATTTACGTTCAGGCCGTGGCGGGCATAGGGCTTCATGGCGTCAACCACACCTTGAAGGATTGCATACCATTCTGGTGCCCCCATTTCTTCGCCAAGTTTGCGAACACCTTCACGCATGTGGCGTGCACGGGGATCTTCCGCGCGATATACGCGGTGACCAAACCCTGTTACGGCTTCGCGATTTGCACGCTTGGCTTTAACATAGGCGGCGGCATTTTCTGGAGTGCCGATTTCTTGCACCATTTTCATCACGTCTTCGGCTGCACCACCATGCGCAGGACCCGCCAGTGTCGACAGGGCTGTCACGATGGCACCGTGCAAATTCGCCTCGGTTCCGATTGTGACGCGTGCTGCAAAACTGGATGCGTTTGATCCGTGTTCTGCGTGTAGGATAAAGTCCACATCTGCCAGACGTGCCGCATCCTCGGATGGTTTTTCGCCCTTTAGCATCCATAGCCAGTTGGCTGCGTGAGATAGCGTTTTGTCCGCTGCAACGGGTTCTAATCCATTGCGAATGCGATCATGCGCTGCGATGATCATGGGGACTTGGGATGTTAGTTTAATGCCGTTTTCAATGAAGGCTTCAACCGAAACATCTTGGCTTGTTGGGGTTAGGGCGGCCAGTGCGGATGTCGCTGTACGCAAAACATCCATTGGATGGCCGTCTTTTGTTGCGCGAATGACATCGTAAACGGACGCGGGCAATTCGCGTGCGTCTTTCAGTTTCGCATCAAAATCTGCCAACTCTGCCTGCGTGGGAAGATCGCCATAGATCAGCAAATAAGAGACTTCTTCAAATGTGGATTGCGTCGCAAGTGCGTCGATGGAATATCCACGATAGCTAAGTGTGCCTGCCGACCCATCGATATGGCTCACGGCGGAGCGTTCGAAATAAATGCCCTTTAGGCCCCGGTTGATCTTGACGTTTTCGCTCATTGCTGGCTCCTTTCACAAAACGGAGGCGATATGACGGTACTTGAAACTTCACGCGCATCTGCGCGCAAAAGGCCGCTAAGAGTGGTTTTCCCAGAACTTGGGGATGATGAACGCGTGGCAGAGGCCGCGCGTATGTTAGAAACAGATGGTTTGGCGCACCCAATGGGACTGTCCGATCCAACACCTGAACAAATGGGGGCGTTGGTTGAAGGGCGCGGCATGAAAGAAGCCATTGCCAAACGCATGTTGAATAAACCGCTATATCGCGCCGCTGCAATGGTTGCCGCAGGCGAAGCCGATGTCATGGTAGCAGGGGCAGATAGCCCCACACGCCGCGTGATCGAGGCCGCGTCAATCGCGATTGGGTTGGACGAAGGCGTGCATATGCCGTCGTCATTTTTTCTGATGTGTTTTCCAGATGGGCGCGAATTGATATTCGCCGACTGCGCGGTCAATGTTTCGCCCAATAGCGACGAATTGCTCAGCATTGCCATGGCCTCTGAAAATACCGCCGTGCGTTTATTGGGTGCAGCCAACGTTGCGATGTTGTCATTTTCAACGGGCGCATCGGGCACAGGCGAAAGCGTTGATTTGGTACGCGAGGCGGCAGAGGCAGGCGGATACATCGGTCCAATCCAGGCAGATGCCGCGTTGAATGCAACAATTGCCGCGAAAAAGGGGTTGGGACAAGGGGATGCGAATGTGCTGATTTTTCCTGATCTGAACTCTGGCAACATTGCATACAAGCTCTGCCAAGAATTGGCAGGCGCACAGGCGATTGGACCATTCTTACAAGGCTTCAAAAAACCTGTTTGTGATCTCAGCCGCGGGGCAACTGTTGATGATATTATTGCTGGTGCGATCATTACATCCGCCATGTTTGCCGATTAAAGGTCTGGCCAATTCTCGGCTGCGTCGTTCGTAGCATTTTAAAACCGCGCCTCGTTTGGGCGCGGTTTATTTCGTTCATGGTTTGATTAAACCGCTGTTTGTTTGCGCATGTCTGCCGCGTCGATGCCTGCGACAGCCACTGGTTTCTTCATTGCGTCACGACGGAATGGTTCACCCAATTCTTGGTTGATCATCGCTTCGATCAATGTGGTGATACCGTTTTCCATTTGGTCTTTAACCGCCTGATGCAGTGCCTCGGTCAATTCATCCATTGTGCGTGCAACAACACCCTTTAGACCACAGGCCTGTGCGATACCGGCATAGGACACTTGTGTATCCAATTCCGTGCCAACAAAGTTGTCGTCAAACCATAGGGTTGAGTTCCGCTTTTCAGCGCCCCATTGGTAGTTACGGAACACGATTTGTGTCACCGCTGGCCATTCGCCACGGCCGATCGCAGTCAATTCGTTCACCGCGATACCAAAGGCACCGTCACCCGCAAAACCAACTACAGGCACATTTGGCTGACCAATTTTTGCGCCAACAATCGCAGGTAGGCCGTAGCCACATGGGCCGAATAGACCAGGTGCCAAATATTTGCGGCCTTCTTCAAACGCAGGATACGCGTTACCGATTGCACAGTTGTTGCCGATGTCAGAGGAAATGATCGCCTCGGTCGGTAGGGCAGATTGGATCGCGCGCCATGCCATGCGTGGGCTCATCCAGTCTGGTTTGTCTGCGCGTGCACGCTGGTTCCATGTTGTGCCTGGATCGTCGTCCTCATGATCCATTGAGCTAAGTTGTTGCGCCCAACGTGATTTTTTCTCGGCGATCTTTGCCTTGCGTTCGGCACGACCATCATCGCCTGCTGTCTCTGACAGGCGGTCCAAAATTCCATTCGCTGCTTTTGCGGCATCCGCGATGATGCCAACTGACACTTTTTTAGTAAGGCCAATGCGGTCTGGGTTGATATCAACCTGAATGATTTTTGCATCCGCTGGCCAATATTCCATGCCATAGCCTGGTAGGGTTGAGAAGGGGTTCAAACGTGTGCCCAGACATAGAACAACGTCTGCTTCGCTGATCAACTCCATGCCAGCTTTCGATCCGTTATAGCCCAATGGACCTGCGAATAATGGGTGTGATCCTGGGAACGCGTCATTGTGTTGATATCCAACACAAACAGGCGCGTCCAAACGTTCGGCCAATGCGCGTGACGCATCAATACCACCTTGGGACAGAACAACACCTGCGCCGTTTAGGATCACTGGGTTCTTCGCATTTGACAAAAGCTCGGCTGCCTGCGCAATCGCCTGTTCGCCACCAGATGGGCGTTCGAATTCCACGATTGCAGGTAGTTCTACATCGATCACTTGTGTCCACATGTCGCGTGGGATGTTCAATTGCGCCGGCGCTGATGCGCGTTTCGCGTTCATAATCACACGGTTCAACACTTCGCAGACGCGAGAAGGATCACGAACCTCTTCCTGATAGGCCACCATGTCTTCGAACAATTTCATTTGTTCAACTTCCTGGAAACCACCTTGACCGATTGTTTTGTTCGCCGCCTGTGGTGTCACCAACAACAACGGCGTGTGATTCCAATATGCTGTTTTAACAGCAGTCACGAAGTTTGTGATACCTGGGCCGTTTTGCGCAATCATCATGGACATGTCGCCAGTTGCGCGTGTGTATCCATCCGCCATCATGCCTGCGGACCCTTCGTGTGCGCAATCCCAGAATTGAATGCCCGCTTGTGGGAACAAATCTGAAATTGGCATCATGGCTGAACCAATGATACCGAATGCATGTTCAATACCGTGCATTTGCAGAACTTTTACAAATGCTTCTTCTGTTGTCATTTTCATGAATGCGACTCCTGATGGGCGCGTGAAATACGCGGTTTTCCTTGGCTGTGTTTTAGTGTGAAACTGGTCTAAATCAGTAGGGCCAGTTTGGACTATGACACGAGTCCAGTTTGCGCAATTTCATCTGCGATCAAACTGATGCCTGTTTCGATGTGTTCTTGGCCAATTGAGGAATAGGCCAAGCGGTAATGTGAGTCACTTGGCGCCATGCTGGGAAAGAACGCAGTACCTGGTTCAATCAGAACACTGCGATTTCGTAGGCGGTGTGCCAACTGCGCTGTGTTGACGTGATCTGGTGTTTTCATCCATACCGATGAACCACCAGAGGGCGCGGGACCATCAATCGTGAGGTTATATTTTTCAATCGCGTTGATCAACGTTTCACGACGTGCGCGATAGGTGCGGGCCGTGCGTTTAATCTGACTGTCATAATAGCCCAAACTTAGGAAATAAGCGGCGGTGCGCTGAATATGCCCTGGCGGATGGCGTAGAACGCTGGCGCGCAGGGCGCGCGCCTCGCGAATAAAGGGGGCAGAGCCGACCAAGTAACCCAAGCGCAAGCCCGGAAAAAGCGATTTGGAAAAACTGCCCACATAGATAACACGACCATCTGCATCCAGCGATTTTAAGGCAGGCGAGGGGGTGGTGGTGTTTGCGATTTCAAATTCATAATCATCCTCAACAATCAAAGCATCTAAATTCGCCGCACGATCCAGCAAAGCTTTTCGACGCTCAAGTGGCATAGTGTGGTTGGTGGGGCATTGGTGACTGGGGGTTGTGAATATCACCGATGCATTGTCAGGAACCCCACTGGGTACCATTCCCTTTGCATCCACATCTACGGGATGAATATGACACCGTGATTGGTTTAGAATTTCAAGCAGCGCTGGATAGCACGGATTTTCGATCACCGCTGTCCTGCGCTGTGTCAATAAAACCTGAGACGCGAGCCAGAGCGCATTTTGCGCGCCAAGGGTCACCAGAATCTGATCCTCTTGGGCAAAGATACCCCGCCGCGGCAGTGTGTGACGGGCGATGAATTCAAGCAACATTGGATCGTCGCGGTCAAAGTGATCGCTGGTTAAGGCGTTGAAGTCTTTGGCGCCCAATGCACGAATGGCGCATAATCGCCAGTTCGCGTGATCAAACAGGGTTGGATCGGATTGGCCATAGATGAAACGATATCTGTAACGCGCCCAATCCTGAGGTTTGTTGATTGGATCGCCTTCTGCAAACCGTTGTCCGATGGCTCGCCCCCAATCAACACGATCTGGGACTTGTGTCTTTGCCTCAAATGGGGGCGTTTCTGGTGCGGTGTCCGATACATAATACCCTGATCTATCCTTTGACATCAGATAATCGCTTGCTAATAGTTCGGTATATGCCAGTGTCACTGTTATGCGGCTGATCCCCAAGTGAGAGGCAAGTTTGCGAGTCGATGGGAGCTTTTCACCTTTGCGGAATTGGCCAGACAGAATGCCCTGCGCAATGGTTTGTTGTAACCGCGCTTGCAGGGTGCCACTTTGTTGTGGGTGAAGGATAAAGCTTTCGACAGGTATCGCCATTCCTTATCATACTGGATCTATTACGAATGGTAAACTGGCATTATATCCCTTTGCTTAGATCATCAAATTGAGATTGTGTACAATATGGTTAATTGTATATTTATCCCACATCACAGCAAGAAATATAGTATTTTCAATAGGTTTGGCCTGATTTGTGCGGCTAGACTGTGACTGTTGCACATTCCATCAAATTTTTGGGCGCAACTTGCGCGAATTGTGCAAGAGAACCGACGCGATCGCAGAGGTTGCAGATCATCTGGGCGTAAATCGTGTGCAGATGAATCGCATCTTAAATAGCGAAAGTTTCCAAAAACCGGGTTTGACGAAGTGTATATGCGATCACTTTTCCATCAACGCGCGAATTCTTTTGGAGCCGCTTGCCAAGCTTGAGGCCAAGAAACGGAATCAAAGCCCAGGTGATGTACGAGGTATGTCGGGGCCATTTGAATATGCATTTTTTGGTCGAGATTACTCGGTTAATGAGGGAAACGTGAATCGTGAAATCGTACCCGATGGTCTGCATCTGATGATCCGCTAATCCTTGATGTGGCGTGATTCTTATTGGATTGGGATAGTGCGATTTTTCAACAAAGACGGTGCACAGGTCATGCGTGGGTTTGACCCGATTGCGCGAAGCATGAAACGAATAGACCTGACACCCATGAAGGTGCGTGAGTATCGTGGTTTGTTGTTGAATTCTTCGGAATCGATCTCGTTTCTTTATGCCACACGTATTCCAAACACAGTGATCGGCATCGATCATTTCGGCACCCGAACATGGCCGACGCATGGGTTTTTACCTGAGCGGTATTTGGTGATGAGTTCGGCAA
>JAFMKS010000073.1 GCA_017852835.1 Paracoccaceae bacterium | reverse complement strand
AAGATGATGCCCGCGATTGAAAGGACCTTGGGAAAGGAGGACGGCCAGACGGCCAAACGTTTCATGATGGGTGGCAACGCACCGTCCATCACAAACCATGCAGTGTAACCGTAGGTCAAACATATCCCCAGCAACACCAATGCAACCCAACGATCTAATGCCATTTTATATCCCTCTTTAGATGGAAAGGCCGATCAATTGACCGGCCTTTCGTCGTGCGGGCAACCCCGCTTTGATCTTGGGCTTACAGGAAGCCCAATTTTTTCATCAGATCGCCGATGACTTTTTCTTGGCTTTCTAGGAAAGTGTTAAAGTCATCGCCAGAATTGTGGATGTTCACCCAACCGTTGCGGGCGCGCACGGCTTCCCACTCTGGTGTGTCATACATCTTGGCAATCGCATCTTGGTAGGCTGCAAGTTTGTCTGCAGGCAAACCAGGTGCAGCAAAGAAACCACGCCAGTTGACGAAGGATGTGTCGATACCCTGCTCTTTCATGGTCATCGCGCTGTCCATCGCGGCAACACGTTCGTCTGATGTGACACCGATGATTTTCACTTCACCCGCTTGGGCCAATGCAACTGCTTCTGAGAAGCCTGTTGAAAGCGCTTTAATCTCACCTGAAAGCAGCGCAGCCATCGCTTTTCCGCCTGCATCATATGGAATGTATTTCACATTCAACGCGTCTTTGCCCGCGGCTTCCATAACCATCGCCGCAACAAGGTGGTCCATACCACCAGGAACAGAACCACCGCCGATTGCAGTGCCAGATGGGTCCGCGTCATAGGCCGCAACCAAGTCCGCCATGTTGTTGATATCGCTGTCTGCGCCCACAACCATTGCAGCATAATCACCGATTGTTCCTGCAACCAATGTTAGATCGCGGAAGTTATGTGGGAAAACGCCCGTCAATGAACGGATCACGATAGGTGTTGAATTCACCATCAATGTGCCATGTTGGCTATCTGCGTTTTCGATCAGATAACCGATGGCCTTACCACCGCCGCCACCTGACATGTTTTCATAAGATGCAGAGCCGACTAGGCCAGCGGCTGTTAACGCCTCGCCCGTGCCGCGTGCTGTACCATCCCAGCCGCCACCTGCGCCGCCAGGGATCAAAAAGTGGACGCTGTCCAAAACCTGATGGCCACCCGCAGTTACGGGTCCCGCAAGACCGATAGCAGCGGCAGCAGCGATAAAGGCGCGACGACCGAATTTCAATGTCATGTTGATTTCCTCCCATTTGACATTCGCGGAACATTCCGCACATGATTTAGCTGTTTGAAAGATCAATCTGACACAAACCTGACACGTGAAACTGGGGCTTAATTGAAACATGCGCTTTCTTCTGATTGAGGATAACCAAGCCTTGGCGAATGCCGTCATCGAACGCCTTAGTTTAGACAGTCATATTGTGGATCACGCAGCCGATCTGACAACAGCGTGGGATTATACGGCCACTGCGGAATATGACCTTATTTTATTGGACATTATGCTGCCAGATGGGGATGGGCGCAGCTTTTTGGAACAGCATCGATCGGCCAAATCGCGCACGCCTGTGATCGTTCTGACCGCCCGATCTGAGGTATCAGATCGCGTCGGAATTTTGGATTTGGGCGCGGATGATTATATGGTGAAACCGATTGATTTTTCCGAACTTGAGGCCCGCTGTCGCGCGGTGTTACGGCGCCAAACGGGGGCTGCACAAAACACAATTAGCTTTGGGGAAATTGAATTTGATTCCCTTGCTGCGACATTAAAAGTAAATGGAGCGGAGGTGAAATTGCGCACAAAAGAGCTGCGCTTGTTTGAGGTTTTCATCAATGCCCCAAACCAAATTTTTCCAAAATCGCAACTGTTGGATCGTCTGTTTTCCTATGATGTCGAAGCATCGGAAAATGCGATTGAAGTTTATGTTGGCCGCCTGCGAAAACATTTAAGTGGATCAAACGTGTCCATCACAACTGTGCGCGGATTGGGGTATAAATTGGAATGTCAGTAAGCCCGCCAAATATCCAAGGATCAATCAGGCAGCGCCTGTTGATCATGCTTCTTCTAAGTGCGGCGGGCATTGCGATTTTGCTGTATGTTGTGGTGCAATCTGTCGCCGAACAAATCGCACAAGAAAGTCAGGATAATATCCTTGCCGCTTCTGCCATTTCAATTTTGGACAGCGCGCGCGTGGTTGAGGGCGACATTTCAATTGACCTACCCTATTCGTCCCTGTCCATGTTGGATAGCGTGACGGATGAACGCGCATTTTATGCAATTCGTTTGAATGACGAATTTTTGTCAGGCTATCCCGATCTCCCTCGTATCGCGGCCCCAAACGATGCAACCGCGTTCCAATCAACAACATATCTGGGCGAAGATATTCGCATGGCCTCAACCTGGCGCAGTTTTTCAACGCTTGAGGGACAAGCCTTTTTAGAAATTTCTGTGGCGCAAACCCTGACGGGTTTGAACCAATCTATTGCACGGATTTCACGGATATCCTTGGCCATTGGATTTGGATTTTTCCTGCTATCGATGGTGGTTGCCATGGTGATTGCGCAAACGACGATCCGCCCATTGCACCGTTTGACGGGGTCTGTTTCGCGGCGGGGCCCCAGTGATTTGCGCCCTGTTGCCGCCCCCGTTCCGACAGAAATGGCGCCGCTGGTGACATCACTCAACTCTCTGATGACCCGATTGCAAAAATCCCTATCCCGATCCGAAGATTTTATCGCAGAGGCCGCACACCGCGTACGCACACCGATGGCCATTGTCCGAACCCAAGCCGAAGTCACCCTAAGACGCGTTGAAAAGGAAGAAAACCGCCAAGCCGTTCGGGAAATGATCCGCGCGGTTGATGAAAGTTCCCGCACCGCGGGACAGTTATTGGATCACGCGATGGTTTCGTTTCGCACCGATGATTTGGCACGCGAAACCATTCAACTCGATGAATTGATCGTGGACACAGTGAACCGTTTGCACCCGATATCTGAATTGCGCGACGTTGAAATAAAAACACATAAACTGATGCGAACCAAAATTCAGGGCGATCCAATTCTGGTTCAAAACGCCATTCAAAATGTTCTGGACAACGCCGTAAAATACACCTGCGCAGACACAAAAATCACCGTCATGCTGGATCAATCAGACGGTACCGCACACATCCGCGTGCAGGACGAAGGGCGTGGATTTGATGATACCGAAATTGATCAGTTGCTACTGCGGTTCGAGCGCGGGAAAAACGCAAATGGCATTGTCGGATCAGGCCTGGGGTTGACCATTGTGGACGACATCATGCGGGCGCATGGCGGGCACATCATACTCAGCAATAACGCAGGAGAAGGCGCATGCGTCACGTTATCCTTTCCATTGTAATGTGGCTCTTGGCCAATGTGGCCTATGCCTTTGAAATCGAAGATCGCGCAGTGTTCGGCGATGAAACCGAAAATGTACCTCTTCGGATCGTATCAACTGCGGATATCAGTTATTTCAAACCCATTATCGATGCCTTCCGCGCGTTTCGCCCTAATGTGACGATTGATTATACTGTTGCCAGCTCGACCGAAGTCATGAATGCGATTGCGCAGGAAAAACAACCCTTCGACATCGTGATTTCCAGCGCGATGGATTTGCAAACCAAACTAGCCAATGATGGATTTGCGCGCAAACACACACCCCCTGCGAGCCAAGACTTGCCAGATTGGGCCGTATGGAATGACATGGTCTATGCCTTTACGCAGGAACCTGCGGGCTTTGTGATTTCCAACGCCTTGTTTGAGGGGCTGCCCATTCCCCAAAATCGTCAACAATTGATCTCTGCTTTGCGACAGAACCCAGATCGTTTCAAAGGGCGTGTTGGCACATATGATATTCGAAAATCTGGCGCGGGTTATTTATTTGCGACCCAAGATGCCCGCGCATCGGACACCTATTGGCGGTTGACCGAGGTGATGGGCACCCTTGATCCAACGCTTTATTGCTGCGCATCTGAAATGATTGATGACGTTGTGAACGGTGAATTGGCAGTGGCCTATAATGTCTTGGCAAGTTATGCAGAAAAAAGCCCACACCGAGATAAATTCACAATTATTCTGCCCTCTGATTTTTCAATCGTGATGTTGCGCACAATGTTGATCCCCAAAACATCAGACAATCCCATTTTGGCGGCGGATTTCTTGGACTTTGTTCTTGCTCAAACCTATCCCTCTGGCGTTTCACCCCTGCTAAAAACCCAATCCCTCGGGCAGGCAGAGCAAAGCACGCTTTACCGCATTTCAATGGGTCCAGGGTTGTTGGTGTATTTGGATTATTTCAAGAAAAAGAATTTCATCGCCGAATGGGAAAATGCCATTGTCCAAGATTGACGAAATTAAACCGCTGTCAGCCATGTGTCAGGTGAACACACTATGCGCGATAAGCAACCAAGACGTGAGGCACCGTGGATAAAACTGTCACCACCAAAATTCTGATCCCATCTGGCGCACTTGGGCTGGGCTATGATCGTGACGCGCTGATGCGGGGGATCTCACTTGAACCCGATTTGATTGCAATTGACGGCGGATCAACCGACAGTGGTCCACATTATTTGGGCACAGGAACATCGAAATATTCGCGCAGCTCCATAAAATCCGAATGGCGCGAATTGATGCAGGCCCGCGCAATGGCCAATGTGCCCTTGGTCATTGGAACCGCAGGCACATGCGGTGCGGATGATGCGGTTGATTGGCTTTTGGACATCACCAAGGAAATTGCAACCGAAACGGATCAGAAAGTTACGGTTGCCGTTTTGAAATCGGGTCAACCTACTGATCGGGTCATAAATGCGCTTGATCAGGGACGTATCACGCCGTTGGAACCTGTAATTGATATTAACCACAGTGTTTTGCAAAGCTGCACCAATATCGTCGCACTGGCGGGCGCCGAACAGATCCAAGCGGCCCTGAATACAGGGGCGGATATCGTGATCGCGGGACGCGCAACAGATACGGCCACCATTGCGGCGCTGCCACTGGCGCGGGGATGTCATGCGGGTGGGACATGGCATGGGGCAAAAATCGGGGAATGTGGGGCATTAGCCACGACAAACCCATCCTCGGGCACCATAATGATCACATTTGATGCAGATGGGTTTACCGTTGAACCCATGGGGCAAAATGCGCGGGCAACCCCCTATACCGTTTCGGCGCATATGCTTTATGAAAATTCCAATCCGTTGCAGTTATATGAACCCGGCGGTCATCTGGATGTGAGGGGCGCGACCTATACCGCATTGGACGACAGGCGTGTGCGTGTCACGGGCAGCGCATGGGTTCCCAGTGACACCTATACCGTAAAACTGGAAGGGGCGCGGTGCGGCGGATATCAATGCGTATCACTCGCCCTGATCCGAGAGGCGCGATATGTAGAAAACATTGAAACCTGGACAGAGGCCGTTGAACAAAATTGTCGCCAGAAAGCCCAAGAGCGCATCGAAGGAGACTTTACCCTGGAATTGCGCATCATCGGGTTGAACGCCACACTCGGCACACAAGATATGAACGCCCAAATCGGAACCGAGGTGGGCGTTTTGGGCATTGTCACAGCGCCAAGCGAAATGGTCGCAAAAGAGGTAGCTAAAACGCTCAATCCCTATCTGCTGCACATGCCGTTGACCAACGATGAAGAGATGCCCACATTCGCCTTTCCCTTTTCGCCCAATGAAATGAACCGTGGTGAAATATACGAATTTTGCCTGAACCATGTGATGGAGTTGGATGATCCGATGCAGGCCTTTTCCCTGACAATTGAACAGGTGCGCGCATGACCAAACTGGCCGACATTACGCATAAGATACGCTCCAAAAATTCAGGACCATTTTGGATCACCATTGATATATTTTGCACAGATGCGGCGGAATTTGAACGCGCCCTTATTGCCGCGGACAGCGGACGCGTGGCGCATGCCTTGGGTATTTCGGTCTCTGATTTAAAACGATACGATTTGCCCGATGTGCGGGTGGTCAAATTCAGCTTTCCACGCCCCATTGTCCAAGGTACGCGGTTTGACCGTGATATGCATGGGGCGTCATTTGCCAATCTTATCGCAGAGTTAGACGTTACCCCATAGGCATAAAAGAACAGGCGCATCAAAGCATAGGAGCCATTTGTGCAACACGATGGTCCCACCCGACAATCACACCCCTTACAAGCGCACGTACCCGGTATATCTTGGATCATTATTACGTTGGTCCTGCGTCACTTGCGATCTTGCCAATTGTCAAAGTTTCAAGGTAATGGGAGCGCATGTTTACAGTAGCCGCACTCTATCACTTCACCCGTTTTGACGATCCCGCAGGAATGCAGGGACCTCTGCAACAAAAATGCAATGAGCTAGGAATTACAGGTTCTCTGCTGCTGGCCAGAGAAGGCATAAACGGCACAATTGCTGGATCAAGGGCGGATATAGACGCCATTCTTGCGCACCTGAGAGGCCTGCCCGGATGCAGCGATTTGGAATACAAAGAAAGCACAGCAAGCCTACCGCCTTTTCCGCGGATGAAGGTTAAACTGAAAAAAGAAATTGTCACGATGGGCCAGCCCGATGTGGACCCCAAAGCACGCGTGGGCCATTACGTGGAAGCACAGGACTGGAACGCATTAATTTCATCGCCTGATGTGGTTGTGATTGATACCCGCAATGATTACGAGGTTGGTATCGGCACCTTTGAAGGGGCGATTGACCCAAACACCAAATCATTCCGCGAATTCCCGAAATGGTGGGAAGAAAACAAAGACCGTTTTCACAACAAACGTGTCGCAATGTTTTGCACAGGCGGAATTCGTTGCGAAAAATCAACCAACTATCTTCTGGGTCAAGGCATTGAAGATGTCTATCACCTTAAGGGCGGAATTCTAAAATACCTAGAAGAGGTGCCAGAGGCCGAAAGCAAATGGCAAGGTGATTGTTTCGTCTTTGACGCGCGCGTCTCTGTTGGTCATGAGCTTAAGGAAGGCCCACATCAGCTGTGCTATGCCTGCCGCCGTCCAATCCTACCCGAAGATAAAGAGCGCCCAGAATATGAACACGGCGTTGCCTGTCATCAGTGCGCGGATGAAACAACCGAGGCGGACAAAGATCGCTTTCGTGAACGTCAAAAACAAATCCGCCTTGCCCGTGAACGGGGTGAACAGCACATGGCTGGGTATGATGGAAACTAAGCCGTTATAAGCCCTATCAAATCCTCTATCCTCTAAACCTTGCTTGAGTGATCGGGTGGTTGTAACTTGGAAGAATGCTGGTTGTGACATCATCGTGATCGGACAGAAAAACTGCCAACTCCTCGCAAAAACGTGCATTTCATGAACCAACAGATGTTTTGATTGATGGAACGGAATACGTTTTCGTCGTTTCACAATCCAAACAACAAATACAGGTATCTTTGAGATGCTTCAAATGTGTCAAAGCGACATTGGATTGCACCAACACACCTGCGTGCGATCTAACTTGTTGCAGCAATAACGAAAGTTTGATAGCTGCTCGGGCGGTTAAGCGGATTGCGATGAAATATGGAACTGAAGGCAGTGAAGCAGTGTTAGAAAACAAAAAAGCCCTAGATTGGGCGCGCGTACTATCCGAATACCGCCATCCTTGCAAATACCGCAGTAGTTTTGAAATTGCCGCAACGATTGTGCCCTTCGTGGCGATATGGGCTCTTGCATGGTGGGTCCTGGCATATTCAACCATCTTGGCTGTTTTGCTTGCTTGCATGAATTCGTTGTTTTTGGTGCGCATGTTTTGTATTCAGCACGATTGCGGACATGGAACACTGTTCAAAAAAAAGTCCATAAATGATTGGATTGGCCGCATCCTTGGTGCGTTCACACTGACCCCCTACGAAGTTTGGCGGCGCGCTCACTCAATCCACCATGGTGCGTCTGGAAATTTGACCAAACGTGGGATTGGTGACATCGATACACTTACGGTAACTGAATATCAGAACCTGTCCCGCTTTGGTCGCTTAAAATATCGCCTGTATCGTCACCCAATAACCCTGTTCATCATTGGCCCCACCTATTTGTTTTTCCTGCAAAATCGCCTACCCATTGGATACATGAAAAACACGAGCTTTTGGATAAGCGCGATGGCAACAAACCTTGGAATTTTGGCAAGTGTTGCTGTAGTTTATTATTTTGGTGGCCTTGCGCCCGTTTTGTTCATCTTTTTGCCAACTACATTCTTTGCCGCGATGATTGGCGTTTGGCTGTTTTATGTGCAGCACCAATTCGAATACACCT
>JAFMKS010000001.1:132795-137860 GCA_017852835.1 Paracoccaceae bacterium | reverse complement strand
CCGACGCAAATGTCGTATTTTCAAAAAGTGGACATGAATACGTGTGTGAAACAACAGTACATTTATCGACTGGCCTAACTGCGCAGGCCAAAGCGTCTAATCCAGAAATATATTCCGCTTTTGATAGTTGCTGCGAGAAAATGGAAAAACAATTGCGCCGCTACAAGCGCAGATTAAAGGACCACCACAAAGAACGCCCAAACCCAGTTGAACTATTGGAAGCTTCCTCGTATATCCTTGCTTCAGATGATGCAAACGAGGATTCGGAGCCCGATTCACTGCAACCTATAATCATCGCTGAGATGGAAACAAAAATTCCCTCTATCTCTGTTGGTGAAGCGGTCATGCAGCTTGAATTATCAGGTGCTCCGTTTTTGGTTTTTAAGAACGAGGGCAAACAAAGCGTAAATGTCGTTTATCGTCGCGATGACGGAAACGTGGGTTGGATAGAACCGTAAATCCTATCCATATTTACGCTTGGGAGTATTAAGTTTCTATGGAATTTTTGGATTTGCTAAAGCCTGAAGCGGTACGAGTAATCACCGCCGCTTCAAGCAAAAAACGCCTTTTGCAAGATATAAGCGAGGTCGCAAATATCTCTTATGGGTTTGAGCAGTCACCTACATTAGACGCGCTCGTTGAACGTGAGTCATTGGGACCAACAGGTGTTGGCAATGGCGTTGCGCTTCCTCATGCTCGCCTCTCGGACGCAAACCGCGTTTGTGGGACATTTGTGTTGCTTGAAAAACCCGTGGATTTTGGTGCAGCAGATCGCCAACCAGTGGACATCGTATTTTCGCTATTTGCGCCTGAAAACGCAGGTGTTGAACATCTAAAGGCGTTGGCTCTTGTGTCTCGAACATTACGGGATAACAGTGTCTGTTCTAAACTGCGCGCCAACACAGATGCGGGTACATTATATACGATTTTGACGGAAGCTTATCGTACTCAGGCAGCGTAATCGCCAAACCAGAAAATTTCATAATCTTTTGTGTAGATCGGATCGCCTTTGCCATGTCCTCTAATGTTTGATCGTAAACCCGGCCAAAGGCCAAATCTACGGGATCCAAAACGTTGTCGGCAAATGTTGTTTGGGAGTGCCCGTGTGTATTCGCGATGAATGATAACACAGATTTCAGCTCAGTCTCACGAATAAGAAATTCGGGCGGCACAATTTTCGCCACACTTACTACACTAGCAGAGAATACGGTTTGCGCCCTTTGGATTAACGTAATTTGACCTTGGGTGACATGACGACAAAGAACGGGTTTTCAAATCCATTTTTGCCGTACATCAACGGGACCTGCGTGTCGAAATCAAGTACCTGACCACCAGCACCAAGTACAAGCGCATGCCCTGCTGCGGTATCCCATTCCATAGTGCGCCCTAACCGCGGGTAAAAATCTGCTTCACCAGATGCAACCAAGCAGAATTTAAGCGATGAACCTGCAGCAGTCATATCTTTTATTTGGTATCTTGAAATATAATCATCCGTCGCCTGATCACGATGGGATTTTGAGGCAACAACCGTCAGGGCAGAATTATCCGCGGCACTTACTGAAAGCACGTTGGTTTCACCAATTTGCCTAACACGATGGGCCCCCAACTCTTCGACTGTCTGACCATTTTCGTCCGTATAAAACAAACGACCGATCGCAGGCGCATAAACAACACCCAAGGTCGGAACTCCATTTTCCACAAGAGCGATATTTACCGTGAATTCACCGCGACGTTTTATAAATTCTTTGGTCCCATCTAAGGGGTCTACAATAAAAAACGTTGTGGCTGTTACTTTATGAGTGTTGGACTGCTCTTCGGTGACAAGCGCTATTTTAGGAAAATTCTCCATTAAACCAGCTGAAATCATCTCATCGGCTGCGCGATCTGCCCTTGTAACGGGGCTATCATCGGACTTGGTATCAACTCCGAAATCATCGGAGCCATAAACCTTCATAATTTCGTTACCAGCTTTCAAAGCAAGATCACGAATTACAGAAACGATATATGCGTAGTCCAAGTTGCAACCCATTTAAATTTCTTTCTTCGCCACAGTTTAAGAATAAATGAAGTAACGCTGTGTTTTCCTCAAAGAATAGGAAACTTTCCGCCGTGACTATGCAAGAATTAGTTCAGGCAAATAATTTTCGCAACAACCCAACAACCATCATGGGTTAGCTCTGTGCCGAAAATGTGTTGAATAGTCCTCAACAGCGTCGTCAACAAAGTGCGACGGTCGCATACAATTCCATTGATGTATTTCATTTCATTGATTTTACAGATTACGTTATCCGCACCAGTGTTTCTGTCAATGTTCCACACTTGGGAGTGCACAGCGTAACGATTCGCACTATTTTCGTTCTGCGTATCGTAAGCGGTTTTTCCTATTCTTATTGTATACATCATTGCCAGTCACTGCCCGACAAATCGCCAGCCATATTCGATCGGAACACATTATTTCATGTTATTAACCAGTTACGCAGATTTAAGATCTCTCAGCGA
This sequence comes from Paracoccaceae bacterium, assembly GCA_017852835.1. Lineage (GTDB taxonomy): Bacteria > Pseudomonadota > Alphaproteobacteria > Rhodobacterales > Rhodobacteraceae > HIMB11. The sequence goes on along the minus strand of JAFMKS010000001.1, from coordinate 135,361 downwards.
CGCACAATACAACCGGTACTTAGAGCATCTGTTTAAACGGACGTTCACCTTTCTTATTTACTAAAATGTACAGAACAAAATACATGAAAAAAGCTGGATCAAGCTTGGTCAAATCGCTGTAGCTCACATAACCACCGGTAGAAATCTACCCAATAAGTCAAATTTCATCAATTAAGCTTGAAACTATTGCCCCCAAAGCTTGCAGTTGCGCAAATGCCTGCCTATATACCCGCTGTCGTGGTTGGAACGATGAAAAACTCGGACACACGATAACGCGGCGTTAATGCCATAATGGGTTTGCGTTGCATGATATCGCCTAATTCAGAAAGGGATCAAAATGGGAAAAGTTATTGGTATCGATCTAGGTACGACAAACAGTTGTGTTGCTATCATGGATGGCTCTCAACCACGCGTGATTGAAAACGCAGAAGGCGCACGTACAACGCCGTCAATCGTTGCATTTGCAAATGACGAACGCCTTGTTGGTCAGCCTGCAAAACGTCAGGCCGTTACAAACCCGTCAAACACGGTGTTTGGTGTGAAACGTCTGATTGGTCGCCGCGTGGATGACGCCGATTTGGCAAAAGACCTGAAGAACCTCCCCTACAATGTTATCAATGGTGGTAACGGTGATGCGTGGGTTGAGGCGCAGGACGAAAAATATTCTCCTTCACAAATTTCTGCTTTCACCTTGCAAAAGATGAAAGAAACAGCCGAAAGCTATTTGGGTGAAGAAGTCACACAGGCCGTAATCACAGTCCCGGCATATTTCAACGATGCACAGCGTCAGGCAACAAAAGATGCAGGTAAGATCGCAGGCCTTGAAGTACTGCGTATCATCAACGAACCAACAGCCGCTGCTTTGGCCTATGGTTTGGACAAAAAAGAAACAAAAACAATCGCTGTTTATGACCTCGGCGGTGGTACGTTCGATGTAACCATCTTAGAAATCGACGACGGTCTATTTGAAGTGAAATCAACGAACGGTGATACTTTCTTGGGTGGTGAAGACTTTGACATGCGGATCGTCAATTACCTTGCAGAAGAATTCAAAAAGGAAAATGGCGTTGATCTGACACAAGATAAAATGGCGCTACAGCGTTTAAAAGAAGCTGCAGAAAAGGCCAAGATCGAATTGTCATCTGCAAGCCAAACTGAGATCAACCAACCGTTCATCTCAATGGATGGTGCAACAGGCCAGCCGTTGCATTTAGTTCTAAAGCTGACACGTGCGAAGTTAGAATCATTGGTTGGTGATCTAATCAAAGCGTCAATCAAACCATGTCAGGCGGCATTAAAGGACGCGGGCCTTACAACATCAGATATTGACGAAGTCGTCTTGGTCGGCGGTATGACACGTATGCCAAAGGTTATGGAAGAAGTGTCCAAGTTCTTTGGCAAGGAACCGCATAAGGGCGTAAACCCAGATGAAGTTGTTGCCATGGGCGCAGCAATTCAGGCGGGTGTTTTGCAGGGCGATGTCAAAGATGTTGTTCTACTTGACGTAACCCCATTGTCTTTGGGTATCGAAACTTTGGGCGGTGTGTTTACACGCTTGATTGACCGCAACACAACGATTCCAACGAAAAAGTCACAGGTATTCTCAACAGCCGAAGATAATCAAAACGCTGTAACAATTCGCGTATTCCAAGGCGAACGCGAAATGGCAGCTGACAACAAAATCTTGGGCCAATTCAACCTAGAAGACATCCCACCAGCACCGCGTGGTATGCCACAGATCGAAGTGACCTTTGACATCGACGCAAACGGCATTGTGTCTGTTTCTGCGAAAGACAAAGGAACCGGCAAAGAGCAAAACATCACGATCCAAGCCTCAGGCGGATTGTCAGATGATGACATCGATCGCATGGTTCGCGAGGCCGAAGAGAACGCAGATGCGGATAAGGCACGTCGCGAATTGATCGAAGCCAAGAACCAAGCGGAAAGCTTGATCCATGCAACTGAAAAATCAATCGAAGAGCATGGTGATAAGGTTGATCCATCCACCATCGAAGCGATCGAATTGGCCGTTGCCGCGTTGAAAGACGAGCTTGAGAATGAAAATGCTGATAAAATTAAATCTGGCATTCAGAACGTAACCGAAGCCTCGATGCGCCTTGGTGAAGCGATCTATAAGGCAAGCCAAGAAGGCGATGATCAAGGTCCGATGGATATGGGCCAAGAGGACGGCGGGGACGATGACATCCTTGATGCGGACTTTGAGGACCTGGGCGACGGCAAACGCTAAGTCATTGATCAAACGACGCGCCGGCCTGATACTATTGGGTCGGCGCAAGTATTCTGAAGGAGGCGCAATCGGTGTCTAAAAAAGATTACTACGATGTGCTGGGGATCGCGCGGGGCGCGTCAGCAGATGAGATCAAGAAAGCCTTTCGCACAAAAGCCAAAGAACTTCATCCTGACCGCAATTCTGACAATCCAAACGCAGAAGCGCAATTCAAAGAAGCCAATGAAGCCTACGATGTTCTAAAAGACGCGGACAAAAAGGCGGCCTACGATCGTTATGGTCATGCTGCATTCGAAGGCGGAATGGGTGGTGGTGGAC
>JAFMKS010000001.1:130416-132469 GCA_017852835.1 Paracoccaceae bacterium | reverse complement strand
TGTTCGGGTGCCGGTCAGATCATTAAAAACCCATGCAAATCCTGCCACGGTCAGGGCCGCAAAGAAAAAGATCGCGCACTGAGTGTGAACATCCCTGCGGGTGTCGAAACGGGCACACGCATTCGCCTGTCTGGCGAGGGAGAAGCAGGATTGCGTGGCGGGAGTACGGGTGATCTTTATATCTTTATCGAAGTGGACGAACATGAAATCTTTCAGCGCGATAGCATAAATCTCTATTGCCGTGTCCCTGTTTCAATGGTGACAGCCGCCCTGGGAGGCGACATCGAAGTACCGTCAATCGACGGCGGCCGTAGCCGTGTGAAAGTACCGATGGGCAGCCAATCTGGCCGCCAGATGCGCCTGCGCGGTAAAGGTATGCCAGCGGTTCGCTCTAGTCAGACTGGCGATATGTTCATTGAATTGTCAGTTGAAACACCAGTCAATTTGACCAACAAACAAAAAGAATTATTACAAGAGTTCGAGGAACTTTCCGAGGAAAATAGCCCCGAAAGCTCAAACTTTTTCTCGTCCGTGAAATCTTTTTGGGATTCAATGAAGAGCTAATTTACCAAAAAGACCACAATACCGGCTCACTTGAGCCGGTTTTAAATATAACAGTGTTATTCCTTTTTGCGTATCTAAAAGCGATCTTATGTGAATTAGTATATGTCCGGATAAATATGGATATATCGGATTATAGAGGGCGCAGTATTTGTTGTCCTCAGCTTAGCTTCTTTTAACTCTACCAAACGCTTTGCTGCCAAACGCGCACGGCGTTCCACAACAAGTTTTGTGGCAATATTCGTCGATCACTCCGGCGAACAAAGATCCAAAGGCATCTTTGTCCAACCAAAGTGAAAAATTCTTTAAAGTGTCTCGATTGCGATCGCGATTCCCTGACCGCCCCCGATGCACATCGTGATCAGTCCTTTGCCACCGCCGATGCGTTCAAGTTCATAAAGCGCCTTGATCGTGATGATACACCCAGTTGCACCAACCGGGTGTCCCAGTGCAATCGCACCGCCATTTGGGTTCACTTTTGCAGGATCAATTCCCAACCCTTTGTTCACGGCCAATGCTTGTGCTGCAAATGCCTCGTTGCTCTCAATGACATCAAAATCGCTTATGGTTAGATCCGTTTTCGCCATTAGATTTTCAACCGCTGGTATGGGGCCGATACCCATTACCTCGGGGCGGACGCCAGCATGTGCATACCCAAGAACACGCGCGCGTGGTTTCAATCCTGATTTTTCCGCAGCTGTTGCTGTCGCCAGAACAATCGCAGCCGCACCGTCATTGATGCCACTTGCGTTGCCTGCTGTGACAGAACCGTCTTTTTGGAAAACGGGTCGCAGTCCTGCCAACCCTTCGGCCGTTGTTGCTTTGGGATGTTCATCGCGCAAAAATGGAACCATTTCGCGTTTGACTTTGACATCCACAGGGGTGATTTGACTGTCAAAATATCCCGCCTCGATCGCGGCTGCAGCACGGTTTTGTGATTCCAATGCAAAGGCATCTTGTGCGGCACGGGAAATATCATGTTCTGCGGCCACATTTTCCGCGGTCACCCCCATGTGACCTGTGCCAAAGGGACAATTCAGCGCCCCCAGCATCATGTCCAATGTGCGTATGTCGCCCATTTTAGCACCCCAACGTTGGTCGGGCACGATGTAAGGTGATCGGCTCATATTCTCGGCACCACCTGCAAGGGCAAAATCAGCATCCCTCAGCATAAGCGCCTGAACCGCCGATACAATCGCCTGCGCGCCAGAACCACATAGGCGATTCACATTCATGGCAGGTGTGGTATCTGGAATGCCTGCTTGCATGGCCGCAACACGGCTTAGGTACATATCTTTGGGTTCAGTGTTAATCACGTGACCAAATACAACCTGTCCAATTTGCCCGCCTTCAACACCAGAGCGTTCAAGCGCGGCCTTCGCCGCAACAGTGCCCAATTCAATTGGAGGCGTTGCCGCCAATGATCCACCAAATGTGCCGATTGCGGTCCGTGCCCCATCCAAAATAACGATGTCGGTCATATTCGCTCCTT
>JAFMKS010000001.1:0-129576 GCA_017852835.1 Paracoccaceae bacterium | reverse complement strand
AAGTTTCTATGCCGAAAATAAACGCGTTGCGAATGAACGCATTAAATCGGAATTGGGGGTCTCACTGAAATATCCGGATTATAAAGCGGGGCTTGATGCACTTATCAGGTTAGAAGAAGGCCTCTAGGCCTTCTTTGCTTCAATCACATCAACACCTAATACCTGTAGCACCTTTTTCTCGATATCTGATGCGTTTAACCCTGCCATGTCATACATGGCTTTGGGGCTTGCGTGATCAATAAAGACATCAGGGAATTGCATTGTGCGCACCTTTAATCCTGTATCAAGCGCACCTTCATCGACAAGCAATTGCAAAACATGGCTGCCAAAACCGCCCACTGCTCCTTCTTCAATTGTGATGATCGCATCATGCGACGACGCAAGTCCCATGATCAGATCACGGTCCAGGGGCTTTGCGAACCGCGCGTCGGCGATGGTGGGCGATATGCCACGCGCGCGCAGGTTTTCGGATGCTTTATGAACCTCCCCCAATCGTGTGCCGAATGATAGAATGGCAACACCAGAACCCTGTTTGACGATGCGCCCCCTACCGATTTCCAATCGTTCAGGCGTTTCAGGAATTTCAACACCTTCACCTTCGCCTCTTGGATAGCGAAACGCTATAGGACCATCATCATATGCGGCGGCAGTGGCGACCATATGTGTCAATTCCGCCTCGTCCGCGGCCGCCATGACGACCATATTTGGCAGGTTCGCTAGATATGCCGTATCAAAGCTGCCCGCATGTGTTGCACCATCTGCACCAACCAATCCCGCACGATCAATGGCGAAACGCACAGGCAGATTCTGTAACGCCACATCGTGCACTACCTGATCATAGCCACGCTGTAAAAACGTTGAATACATGGCACAGAATGGGCGCAATCCGCCCGCGGCCAAGCCCGCCGCGAATGTCACGCCGTGCTGTTCCGCAATCCCAACGTCAAAACAACGGCTGGGATATCGTTGCGCAAAGGTTGCAAGCCCTGTTCCATCAGGCATCGCTGCTGTCACGGCGCAGATGCGCGGATCAGCTGCCGCAGCATTTAACAATACATCCGAAAAGATCGAGGTATAACTGGGTGCATTCGAAGGTGATTTAACTTGTTTACCGGTCAATACATCAAACTTGGCAGTCGCATGGCCCTTATCCCGCGCGGCTTCTGCTGGGGCGTACCCTTTGCCTTTTTTGGTGACAATATGTACTAAAACGGGCCCATCCGCCCGGGTTTTGACAGTGCGCAGCACAGGCAAAAGTTGGTTCATGTCGTGACCATCCAGCGGCCCGACATATGAAAAACCTAATGCCTCGAACAGGGTGCCACCAACGGTCATCCCCTTAATCATTTCCTTGGCTCGCTTGGCCCCTTCGCGGAAAGGTTCAGGCAAAAAACCAATGGCACCACGTGCAACATCCCGCAGATCTTGCAGAGGTGCTTCTGCATAAAGTTGCGATAGGTAAGACGACAAGGCACCAACAGGTGGCGCAATCGACATTTCGTTATCGTTCAAAATTACGATCAGCCGTTTTTTCAAATGGCCTGCGTTGTTCATCGCTTCATAGGCCATACCAGCGCTCATTGATCCATCACCGATCACAGCGATGGCATCACCATGCCCCGTGTCGCAGGCACCACCCAAATCGCGCGCCACTGCAAACCCAAGGGCCGCTGAAATTGATGTGCTTGAATGCGCCGCGCCAAAAGGATCATATGCGCTTTCGGCACGTTTGGTAAAACCGCTCAGCCCATCTTGTTGGCGCAAGGTACGAATGCGATCACGACGACCTGTCAGGATTTTATGGGGATAGGCCTGATGGCTGACATCCCAGATGATTTTGTCGCGCGGGGTGTCAAAGATCGCATGAAGCGCAACCGTTAGTTCCACAACCCCCAATCCAGCACCCAAATGCCCGCCTGTTTCAGAAACCGCTGAAATGGTTTCTTGGCGCAATTCCTCGGCCACTTGGATCAATTCTGCATCTGAAAAACGCTTCAGGTCTTCGGGCAACTGCACCCGATCAAGCAGTGGAGTATTCGGTCGATGTGACATAAAACAAAAGGCGCCTTGGGTTAATTTTCCCGAGAAATAGCGAAGCGCGCAACATCCTGCAAGTTTTGCGCCTTATTTCCATAGCAAGAAATAGCCTCTTCCGCCTGATCAACAAGGGCCCGCGCCCGTTGTTTTGCGCCATCCAAACCCAGCAGGGAAACAAATGTGGCCTTGCCCGCATCGGCATCTTTGTTCAGGCGTTTACCTGTTTTGGCCTCGTCCCCTTCTACATCCAGGATGTCATCGGCAATTTGAAATGCCAAACCAACAGCCTTGGCATAGGTTGAAAGGGGCGTGATATCTGCACGGGCCATAATCGCACCGCTGATCGCCGACCATTCAATTAACGCACCTGTTTTTCCATTTTGTAGGTGTTCAATTTGTTCAAGCGTCAGAGGTGTTTCCGCGGTTTCCGCAGCAATATCCAACGCCTGCCCCAAGACCATTCCATGTGCGCCTGATGCCTTTGCCAACGTTTTGGCCAGTTCTGCACGCACATCGGGTGAACCCGCCTGATCATTCAAGACCAACTCAAACCCCATGGTTTGCAGCGCATCACCAGCAAGCACTGCTGTCGCTTCGTCCCATGCGTTATGCACTGTGGGGCGTCCGCGGCGTATGTCATCATCGTCCATGCACGGCATATCATCATGAACCAAGGAATAGGCATGAACTGCCTCTATTGCAGCGGCGGGCCAGATCGACTGCTCCATTGAAATGCCGAACATCGCACCGCTTTCGATAACCATATAGGCGCGCATGCGTTTGCCTCCCTGAACGGCGTACCGCATTGCATCCACAACTGGCAGGTGTTCATATGTATCAAGATAGGCGTTTAAATGCGTCTCAACAGAGGCGGCATTGGCAGCAATGCGGTGGTGAAAATCCATTATGCACCATCAAGCGGCGCGGTGCCTGTCGGTGTCCCTGTCGCATCCAATGTGATGGCGGCCACTTTTTCTTCGGCTTCCTTCAATTTCGCTTCGCAACGCTTTTTCAGCAATGCGCCACGTTCATAAAGTGCGATTGACTGATCCAATGCCACGTCACCACGTTCAAGTTGTCCAACAACGCGTTCCAGTTCGGACATTGCCTGTTCAAATGTCATGTCTTCAACGGGTGTTTCACTCATTCGGGGCCTCGATCAATTCGTTCACAAACACCTTAGCAGACGCGGCCAAAGCCCGTAAATCATAACCGCCTTCCAGAACGGACACCAGACGCCCGTGGCATATTTTACGCGCAACTGCACATAATTCGCGTCCCAACCATTGAAAATCTTCGGTATCCCAATTCAGCTGTGCCAGTGGATCATCCCGATGCGCATCAAAACCCGCTGAAACCAAAATCAGCTCTGGTGCGAATGCACGTAGGCGTGGAAACACGGTTCGTGTATATACAGCCCGCATTGCAGCGCCGTCGGTTTCGGGTGCAAGTGGAATATTCAATACGTTGTCATATTCACCCGTTTCCGTCGCCGCACCCGTTCCCGGCCACAACGGCATTTGTTGTGACGTAATCGTCAGTGCACGCGGCTCGTCCCAAAGGATATCTTGTGTCCCATTTCCGTGGTGCACATCAAAATCAACAACGGCAACCCGTTTCAGGCCGTGATAATCCAAGGCGTATTTTGCGCCTAGTGCCACGTTTCCGAATAGGCAAAAGCCCATTGCCGTAGCCGTTTCTGCATGGTGTCCTGGCGGACGCGCTGCCACAAATGCATTTTTTGCTTCGCCCCTCAGAACCATATCAACGGCGCGCAATGTTCCACCCGCCGCGCGATACGCCGCGTCAAGAGACCCAGGTGACATATGCGTATCCGCATCCACCTGAAACGTTCCTGACTCTGGTCGCATCTGTTTGATTTCATCAATGTAGGACCTTGGATGAATACGCAGCAAATCATCATCCGCTGCCAAAGGCGCCGTGATGCGATTTAAATCCAATGGAGCCAGCGCATGCAACACGTGTTCCAGACGGGCAACCTGTTCAGGATGACCAGCAGGAGTGACATGATTCAAGCAATCCGCGTGCGTTATCAAGGCGGTTTCCATAATCACCCTGATCAGCTGGGGGACATGCCGCGCAAACGCTCAGAACGGCGGCGCAATAATTCAACTGTAGAAAGTAAGGCTATCGACAACACTACCAAAATTGTTGCAACTGCAAGAATAGTTGGTGAAATTTGTTCACGCAAACCTAAAAACATCTGCCAAGGTAAAGTTTTTTGTCCAGCAGATCCTATGAACATTACAACCACAACTTCATCAAACGACGTAATGAAAGCAAATAGACCGCCCGATATGACACCAGGTAAGATCAATGGCATTTGAACGCGAAAAAATGTTGTGATGGAGTTAGCACCTAAATTTGCTGACGCTCGCGTTAGAGACCGATCAAAGCCTACCAAGGTGGCTGTCACTGTAATAATAACAAACGGAATTCCCAGAACAGCATGCGCCAGTACAACTTTTATGTAACCGACAGCGTTCTTGTTTATCCCGACTGTTTCCTCCAAAAAATTGCCCATGTCTGAATAGAAAAAAAACATGCCTGTCGCTGAAATTATCAAAGGTACGATCATTGGTGAAATTAAAATTGCCATAATTGCACGTCTCATTGGGACATGCGACTGACTTAGCCCTATTGCTGCAAGCGTACCAAACGTTACCGATATCAAAGTTGCAAGCGGAGCAATTATTAGCGAGTTTTGGAATGCCCTTAACCATTCACCATTTGAGTCCACTCTCAAACCCAAAAAGTCACGATAATGTTTAAGAGAGTAACCCTCAGGCTCGAACCGGAGCATCTCTGGAGTGAACGTAAAGAAGTCTTGCGCGTTGAACGATAAAGGCAAAACTACCAAAATCGGAGTGATGAGAAATAGAAATATGGCACCACATATCAATCTAAACAAGTAATGCCATGCCACTTGCGAAGAGCTAAGGTAAGGTAATAGGTTCGCACGATACTTAGCCTCTGTAACCCAAAAGATAAACCAAACGAATGCAATACTCAAGATCACATAAAAAATGGCGCTGTGAAGGCTGCTTGATAACAGTCCGAAAGTTCCAAATAGCGCAATATTTATTACATGAGAAAGGAATTTTTGTTTCAAAACTCCAGCATAGAATAGTGTCAGCAATAAGCTGACAAAGGCCCCTGCGCTAAAACCTAAAATGACTAAACCATTTACTTGTCCATACACTGTACCAAATATAGCTCCTGCAACAACAATTGGCACGCTTTTAGTCAACAGGCTTTCTGGTGTAGAGTTAACTAACATCATCTTCCATTATCCCAATTTAACGTTATCGATACCAACTATTTTATCATACACCCAGTATAATAGCAGAACTACTCCGAGTAAGATTGCACCAAGCGCAGAGGCTAAACCCCAATTTAAAGAAGAGCTGATATGATAAGCAATTCGGTTAGATATGAAGATGCCATCAGTGCCGCCAACAATCTCTGGGGTTATGTAATACCCAATCGCTAAAATAAATACTAGGATTGAACCTGCGCCAATTCCAGGCACTGACTGAGGAAAGTAAACACGCCAGAATGCTGTCCAATTGGTCGCCCCCAATGACTTCGCAGCTCTCAAATATGACGGAGGAATTGTCTTCATAACGGAGTACATTGGTAAGATCATAAACGGGAGTAAAATATGAGTCATGGCAACAATTGTGCCGAATTGATTATTGATAATTTCTAGCCGAGAACCTTCCGTAATTAAGCCTATCCATACGAGTAGATCATTAATAACACCTTGGTTCTGAAGCATTACCTTCCAAGCAGAGGTCCTGACCAGAAGTGACGTCCAAAAAGGTAATAACACAAGAATGAGCAATAAGTTTGATGTTCGGTTCGACAAATTTGCTAATAGCCACGCCACGGGATATCCAAGTAAAATACACATGCCGGTAATGATCAGTGACATTTTTAAAGTTCTGATGAATAGCTTTACCAATACTTGTTTGTTTTCTGGCTGAGCTTGGGCACCGAATGGTGTACGCTGCATGTCGACAGCATTTAAAAAATAACCGTTTGTGAGGGCTACTGAGTGAGTTTTAATAACAGCCCACGTTTCAACATCTCCCCACGCCTTATTTACCTCGATCAACTTTTGCTTAATTGGGGCATTGTCTGTTAAATCCCATTTTTTCACTTTCCTTGCAGACTTCCTGAAGAGCGAGGACATCCCACTCACTTCGTAATTAAGCCGGGATCCAATCTTTGTGTGGTTTTTATCTGCAATCGCATCCTGGAAATCTTCCACGAAAGACCGAAACACCATTTCATTGGGCAGCTCATCACCTTTCTCATTCCAGTCTTCCAGTGCCAAAACTGTTCTTGGCAAAATTTCTTCCACTATACTGTTATCAATGGAACGGGTGAGCATCGTACCAATCGGCAGTACAAATGTAACCAATACAAAAATAAGCAATGGAGCAATTAGTGCTAACGCGCGTAACTTTTCTTTACGGAGTGAGCGCGCGAGCGACTTCTTTAATGGAGTACCGTCCGCCACTTCCATTGAGTATTTCTCGGAATAATCTAACAAATTTGCCTCAATTTCGTATAGCAATGATAAGAGGCGCCATTTAGGCGCCTCTCATTATCTTAATCAATTATTGCGCAAGCCATGCTTGGAATTTTGCATCAATATCATCGCGATAATCTGCCCAAAATTCATAGTTATACAAAAACGTATTTTTTGCATTATTTGGATCAGTCGGCATATGAGGGGCCATATCAATTCCCAAGTCAGCATGTTTTCCAACGAGCGGTGCAGATGAAGCGCGCGCAGGACCATAAGAAATATACTTCGCTTGATCAGCTAAACGCTGAGTGTCTGTTGCAAAGTAAATATAATCAAGAGCACGTTTTTGGCGCTCGGCACTAAGACCCGCTGGAATAATCCAACCGTCTAAATCAAAGACCTGAGCATCCCACAACATAGCAACAGGCTGTTTTTGTTCTTCAATGACACTGAACAATCGACCATTATAGGTTGATCCCATAATGACTTCGCCGTCTGCCAGCAATTGTGGTGTATCAGCACCAGCTGACCACCATACCACACTATCTTTGATCGTATCTAATTTTGCCAGCGCTCTATCTTGACCCTCGCTCGTCTCCAAAACATTGTAGACTTCATCTTTTGCAACTCCATCGCAAAGTAAGGCCCATTCCATATTATTAATTGGCCGCTTTTCCAAAGAACGCTTCCCGGGGTAGTTTTCTAAGTCAAAAACAGCGCATACACTCGTCGGAGCAGTGTCGCCTACTAAATCCGTGCGATAGCCAAAAGTTGTAGAGTATACGATTTGCGGGATAAAGCAGTCTGAAACAATCAATTCACCGAAGTCTTCAGATGCTGATGTGCCGTCTGGAGCCGGTGCAAGTTGCGTATCATGGTCAATTTCAAGGGCTAATCCTTCATCGCACAAACGCATTGCATCTGCCGCAACAACGTCGACAACGTCCCATGTAACATTGTTCGCTTCATTCATTGCACGCAACTTAGCAACGGCTTCCGCAGAGCTATCATCATTAATTATGTTCACGCCAGTCTTCTCTGAATAAGGCTCGTGGTAAGCCTTAAGCTGTGACTTCGAGTACGCTCCACCCCAAGATACAATGGTCATATCTTGAGAACTCGCAATTCCCGCAGACAATGTCAAAGCGGTGGTAGTTACCAAAAATTTACTAAGGTTCATTTAAGTCTCCCTTGCTCGCCCATTTCTATGCGAAACCGATGACTGGGCGAATTCAGCGGAATCGAGTTGATGTTACGCCACATATCGAGAAACGCAACTCAAGGATCTAAAGCCCTGCAATCTTTTTTGTTAAGACCAAATTTTACGTTCTGCCCTGGTGACAGTCTTTTTTGGTTCGGAGAGTTAGGCGTTTTAATGATGAAGTCGTCACAACCTGCAACGCTGATGCGCGTACGAAATATGTCACCCATGTAAATAAATTCCTGTACCGTTCCAGTGAGTGTGCAGGCATCTTGTGATAAATTATTCAAGTTCAATTCCGCTCGCTCGGGGCGCACTGACACGCGCGTTCGCTGCCCAACATTATCAACATTGATTGGTTCACACTGAAGCTGCAGCCCACCGTCTAACTCTACTACCGCGGTATCGTCGGTCAGGCTCTTCACTGTGCCTTCTAGTGTGTTATTTTCTCCAATGAACTGAGCAACAAAGCTATTATCTGGCCTTTCGTATAGCATGTCTGGTCTGGCCAATTGTTGGATCACACCATCATTAAACACAGCAACACGGTCCGACATTGTCAGGGCCTCTGTCTGATCATGCGTGACATAGACAACGGTAATGCCCAAATTGTGCGCAAGACGCGTAATTTCAAACTGCATCTTTTCGCGCAGTTGTTTGTCCAAGGCGCCCAAGGGTTCATCCATAAGAACCAATTCGGGTTCAAAAACCAAAGCACGCGCTAAAGCGATCCGTTGCTGCTGTCCGCCAGAAAGCTGTGCAGGACGGCGACCTCCGAAATCACCCATTTCAACCATATCAAGCGCGCGCTTCACTTTAGCTTCGCGCTCCGATTTACCCATGTTCCGCACTTCCAGCGGGAACGACAGATTTTCCGCAACTGTCATATGCGGGAACAGGGCATAGTTTTGAAACACCATGCCAATCCCGCGTTTATGCGGTGGAATATTGTTGATCGAAACGCCATCCAACAAAATTTCGCCATGCGTGGCGGTTTCAAAACCGGCCAGCATCATAAGACACGTGGTCTTGCCAGAGCCAGATGGCCCCAACATTGTCAGAAACTCGCCTTTTGGAATGTCCAGATTAAGATCTTTGACGACGAGGGATTCACCGTCATAACTTTTTTGCACCCGATCAAAGCGAACGAATGCATTGTTTGTTTCGTCTAAGGCCAAACTAGGCTCCCTTGTTCCCGCGTTCTTTTGCCGCTCTTGAGGCGATTGTAAACATATCAACCGCTCAAGGTGCAACCAGCTTTTTACGTTTTTCGACGAATTTTTGGCCTGTACCCGTTTTGACGCACGCATTATGAAAGAAACAAACTGTGGCGCTGTTAAGTTAGAGGGCGGCGCCCGCATGGCCGAAACAATCCATTTCTTGGTTGAACGCGGCATTCCCGTCATGGGCCACATCGGCCTGACCCCGCAATCCACGAACACGCTGGGTGGGTTCAAAACACAAGGACGGGACGAAGACACATGGCCCATCCACCAGGCCGATGCCAAAGCCGTCGCAGAAGCAGGCGCATTTTCAATCGTTTTGGAAGGCATGGTTGAACCCCTTGCTGCGCAAATCAGCGAAGAAATCGAAATTCCAACAATCGGAATTGGCGCGTCCGCTGAATGTGACGGTCAAATTTTGGTGTTAGAGGATATGCTGGGCCTAAACCCCAATCCGCCCAAATTCGTGAAACAATACGGAAACCTATTGCAGGGGATTGAGGACGCGGTTGAAGGATATGCCAAAGATGTGAAATCCCGCGCGTTCCCGACCAAAGATCAGACATACCAGATCAAAAAATAGAAATTTTGGTCGGCCTCTTCAACTAGTTTGGGGCAACTTACACGTTTAGGATGTAAACGGGTTTCGGCACAAATAACCAGATCAGCGTTTGTTTAACCAAACGTAATTGGCTAGTGTCGAAGCTTAACTGCCTAGACCGCAGAAATCTATTTTTCTTCCCACAATCCTTGTACTTTGACGATTTCCATCGCCTCATCCAATGATTTCCGCGCACGGGTGATCAACAGATCAATTTCATCGTTGGAAATGATTAAAGGGGGTGAAATAATCATACGATCCCCAACGTGACGCATGATCAGGTTGTTTGCAAAACAGCGTTCGCGACAAATATACCCAACCGTTCCCGCATCCGATTTGAACGCTGCGCGAGTGGCTTTGTTCGGGGTCAGCGCGATTGATCCCATCATGCCGACAATTTTCGCTTCACCAACCATGGGGTGATCTGTCATCGCCTCCCATTTTTGTTTCAGATAGGGGGCGACGGTGTCGCGCACGTGGCCGACAATGTTTTCTTCTTCCATAATGCGCAAGTTTTCATTGGCGACGGCTGCGGCGACAGGGTGGCTGGAATAGGTGTAGCCGTGATTGAATTCGTCCCCAGCGATGACTTTGGCAACCTCATCACAGACAATCGACCCACCAATCGGCTGATAGCCCGAGCTTAGCCCTTTGGCGATTGTCATGATATGGGGGCGAATGTGCAGGGTTTCGGACCCAAACCAATTTCCTGTACGGCCAAAGCCACAAATAACCTCATCAGCGATCAGCAAAATACCGTAATGGTCGCAGATGCGCTGGACTTCGGGCCAATAAGTGTCTGGCGCAACGATCACGCCGCCCGCCCCTTGGACCGGTTCGGCGATAAAGGCGGCGACACGATCGGCGCCCAGCTGCTTGATCGCCTCTTCCAACTCGGCAGCGCGGGCACGACCGAAATCTTCGGGGGTCATATCGCCCCCTTCGCTCCACCAATTGGGTTGATTGATATGATGGATGTCAGGGATTGGCATGCCGCCTTGTTCGTGCATCGCACTCATCCCGCCAAGCGACCCACCTCCAACAGTTGACCCGTGATAGGCATTTTTGCGGCTAATGATGATTGATTTTTGCGGCTTGCCCTTCACCGCCCAATAATGACGTACCATGCGAATATTCGTATCGTTCGCCTCGGACCCAGAACCCGCGTAGAATACGTGGTTCAAATCCGCGGGTGCAAGGTTTGCAATGCGTTCAGACAATTCGATGGCTGGGATATGAGTCGTTTGAAAGAAGGTATTATAGTAGGGCAGCTGCTTCATTTGACGATGCGCCACATCGGCAAGCTCTTCTCGGCCGTATCCGATATTGACACACCATAGCCCCGCCATCGCGTCCAAGATTTTTTCACCATCACTGTCGTAAACGAAAACGCCATTCGCCGCGGTGATGACACGCGCACCTTTTTCTGCCAATTGCCCCTGTGCTGTGAACGGGTGCATATGATGCGCTGCGTCGCGCGCTTGCAGTTCATGGGTGGGGGCGTGGTTAAAAATTTGGTTCATAAACTCGATCCATTTTGGTGGAACAAACGCAAACTTGCGGGACAGATCCCAAAATATGATCAAATTTTATTTTGTCAATCGAATCAAACCGAGTATCCTCAGCACGAAAATTCGGCGATTACGTAGTCGATGCCTTCGTTTACGTCAGCGGACATTGCGGCGGCAGCCTCATCAAATTGACCATTGCGTACGGCGGCGATGGCTTGTTTGTGATGATCAACTAAATTCTGCGTTCCAACCCGCCCACAGACAACCCGAAGCGATGGTCCGTAGCGCAGCCATAGATTATCGGCTAACGATTCTAAGATCGGTGCCCCCGCAAATGAATAGAGCGTTTTGTGGAATTCGTAATTGTGCCGCAAGTATGCACCGATATCACCGCGTGTAATTGCCGAATCTAGGCCGGAGTCCAATGATTCAAGCTGTTTTAGGCCATTTTCATCAATGTTTGAAAAGGCTTTAAGCGTCAATTCACGTTCGATCATCGCGCGGGCGAATTTCAATTCGGACAGATTTTCGGGCGTTAAAACAGGCACACTGACACGTCGATTTCCCTGAAATTCCAGAGCACCTTCCGAAATCAGACGGCGCAGCGCCTCACGAACAGGGGTCATTCCAACGTCTAATCGGGCCACCAAACCTTGAATTGTAACTGCTTGACCCGGTGCAATTTCACCAAACAACAGCAACTCTTTCAGTGCGCGATAGGTCATTTCATGTGCTGGCAGCCCTGCTGAAGTCATTTTTGTCATTACCTGCAAATCCTTATTTATCATATACTTTAGAGTATCTGGCGGCAAATTACACGACTTCTCTTGCGCCTGCGACAATCGCGTGGGAACATAAAGTTGTTGCCATGTGCGCAATTTTTGATCAAATTATGTGCCAATGGGAAAAACCCCGTGGTCCAATGGGAGAGAGACATGAAAACTAATCTCTTATCAGCAACAGCTGGTTTGGCGATTATCGCCTCAAGCGCTTTTGCCGAGGAAGTGCGTGTTTACAACTGGTCCGATTACATCGACGAAGAGTTGCTAACAAAATTCGAAGCTGAAACAGGCATCGATCTTATTTATGACGTCTTTGACAGCAACGAAGTGCTTGAGACAAAACTGCTGGCAGGTGGCTCTGGTTATGATGTTGTTGTGCCCTCTGGCACATTTCTACAGCGTCAAATCCAAGCGGGCGCTTTCCAAAAGTTAGATATGTCCAAGCTGCCCAACGCAGGCAACATGTGGGACGAAATCCAAGCGCGTACGGATCAGTATGACCCAGGTGGAGAGCACTCCGTTAACTACATGTGGGGAACAACCGGCATTGGTTATAACATTGGCAAAGTAGAAGAAGTATTGGGTGCTGATGCGCCGCTTGATTCATGGTCATTGGTTTTTGATCCAGCAAACATGGAAAAATTGGCGGATTGCGGCGTTCACTTCCTTGATGCCCCATCTGAAATGATCCCAGCTGCATTGCTGTACATCGGCGAAGATCCAGACAGCCATGATCCAGAAGTAATTGCCAAAGCAGAGGCCGTTTACGCCGCTGTGCGCCCATACATCCGTAAATTCCACAGCTCAGAATACATCAACGCGCTGGCCAATGGCGAAATCTGTGTTGCCGTTGGTTGGTCGGGCGATGTGTTCCAGGCGCAATATAGCGCCGCAGAGGCAGAAAATGGGAATGAAATTGATTATTCAATCCCTGTAGAAGGCGCACAAATGTGGTTCGACCAAATGGCGATCCCAGTGGACGCCCCAAACCCAGATGCAGCGCATAAATTCATGAACTTTATCATGGATGCGCAGAACTCTGCCGCGGCAACAAACTATGTTTGGTATGCCAGCGGAAACAAAGCCGCACAGGAGTTCATTGATCCAGAAATCCTTGAATATCCAGCGGTTTATCCCGATGCAGCAACGCTTGCGAATTTGTTCACCACACGTCCATACGATGCACGCGTTCAGCGTGTCGTAACACGCATGTGGACAAAGATTAAGTCAGGCACTTAATTGAAGATTCCAAAACCCGCGCGGCACAAACTGCGCGGGTTTTTTGTTTTCAAATTTGGGATGCACCATGACCGAAGCCCTTCGACCTGTTTTCGCCCCTTGGAATGATCCAGACGAAAAACCACTGATCCAATTCAAAAATGTGACCAAACGATTTGGAGATTTCACCGCGATTGATGATTTAACAATCGATATTTTTGAACGTGAATTTTTTGCCCTGTTGGGTCCATCGGGCTGTGGTAAAACCACATTAATGCGGATGCTTGCAGGGTTTGAAACCCCTACCGAAGGCACAATATTACTCAGCGGTCAGGACATCGCACCGATCCAGCCGAACAAACGCGCCGTAAACATGATGTTCCAATCCTACGCGCTGTTTCCACATTTGTCCGTTTGGGAAAACATCGCCTTTGGCCTAAAGCGCGAGGGGATGAAGGGTGACGCCCTAAACAGTCGCGTTGATGAAATGCTGCGCCTGACGCGATTGGAACGATTTGCAAAACGCAAACCACACCAAATTTCAGGCGGTCAACGTCAGCGCGTGGCGCTTGCACGTTCCTTGGCCAAAGCGCCGAAGCTGTTGTTGTTGGATGAACCACTTGGCGCGCTGGACAAAAAATTGCGTCAGGATACCCAATTTGAACTGATGGATATTCAGGAAAAAACAGGCACAACATTTGTGATCGTGACCCATGACCAAGAAGAGGCGATGACCGTCGCCAGCAGAATCGCCGTAATGGATGAAGGACGCATGATTCAGGTTGATACCCCCGCACGGATTTATGAGGCGCCAAACACCGTTTATGTTGCCGATTTCATCGGCGACGTGAACATCATTGAGGGCCGCGCAACACCGTCAGGTGAACACGTTCAAATCGCATGGGGTGAAGGTGTATCGGACATTACTGGAACCACCGACACATCCTTTGAGAAGGGCGATAAGGTTCATTTCGCTATCCGACCTGAAAAAGTGTCCGTCAATGTTGAAAAACCTGACGACACACCAAATGCATTCCAAGGAAAGGTCTTGGACATCGCCTATTTGGGCAACCTATCGACCTATCACGTTGAAATGCCCAACGGTCAGATCATCAAGGCACAAAGCGCAAATACACGCCGTCTTTCGCGCCGCGCGATCACATGGGACGACACGGTTTGGATTAGCTTTACTGCTACCGCTGGCGTTCTGTTAAAGGGGTAGTCATGCGTAGATTTGCCCTTATCGCGATCCCGTATTTTTGGCTGTTGGCCCTATTTTTGGTGCCTTTCGCCATTGTTTTCAAAATATCGCTGTCAGATATCGCACTATCAATTCCCCCCTATCTGCCCCAATTGGATCTTGCCAAGGGATGGGAAGGATTTACCAAGTTTTTAGGTGCATTAGATTTCGAAAATTTCGAATTCTTAATGATGGATGATTTGTATTACAAAGCCTATCTATCCAGTCTGAAAATCGCTGCGGTTTCGACCTTTTTCACATTGCTGATTGGATATCCAATCGCCTATGCGATGACCCGCGCAAGCGAGGAATGGCGCCCAACGCTTTTGATGTTGGTGATCCTGCCATTTTGGACATCTTTCCTGATCCGCGTTTACGCATGGATTGGCATTTTGGGACAAGAGGGGTTTTTGAACCAAACCTTAATGTTCCTTGGGTTGACGTCTGAACCCCTGATCATTCTGAACACGCCCATCGCCGTCTATATCGGGATCGTTTATACTTATCTGCCGTTCATGATTTTACCGATCTATTCCGCATTGGAAAAACTGGACGATAGCCTGTTAGAGGCCGCAGAGGATTTGGGCTGTTCGCGTATCAAAGCATTCTGGTTAGTCACATTCCCATTATCCCGCGGTGGGATCATCGCGGGCTGTTTCCTTGTGTTTATTCCAACATTGGGCGAATTTGTGATCCCATCCCTATTGGGCGGATCAAACACATTGATGATTGGTAAGGTTCTTTGGGACGAATTCTTCTCAAACCGTGATTGGCCCTTGGCCTCTGCGGTGGCCGTTATCTTGTTATTGATCCTGATCATTCCAATCATCTTGTTCCAACGAAATGAACAAAAACAACGGGAGTCTGAGGGATGAGACGTCTAACATGGTTTAACACAACATCCCTGACGCTTGGGTTCGCCTTTCTTTACCTGCCCATGGTGATTTTGGTGATCTATTCGTTCAACTCGTCGAAACTGGTCACGGTTTGGGCTGGGTTTTCCACAAAATGGTATGGCGAGCTTATGCGGAATGAGGCGTTCTTGGACGCGGCGTGGGTTACGATTAAGGTTGCCGTGCTATCATCAACCTTTGCCACCGTGTTGGGTACATTGGCCGCCTATGTCCTTGTACGCGCAGGTCGGTTTTGGGGGCGGACATTGTTCTCTGGGATGATCTATGCGCCGCTTGTGATGCCAGAAGTCATTACGGGCCTATCCCTTCTCCTCCTATTTATTGGGATTGGTCTGGATCGCGGCGTCATGACAATCGTTTTGGCCCATACCACCTTTTCAATGTGCTATGTGTCTGTAGTTGTGTCATCGCGCCTTGCCACCTTTGATATGTCACTGGAAGAGGCCGCATTGGATTTGGGCTCCACCCCGTTTGAGGCATTTCGTCTGGTGACATTACCCATCATTGCGCCCGCGGTCATCTCGGGATGGCTCTTGGCGTTTACGCTGTCATTGGATGATTTGGTGATCGCATCTTTCACATCCGGTCCGTCGGCCACGACCCTACCGATCAAGATTTTCTCGGCCGTGCGCCTTGGGGTCAGTCCAGAAATCAATGCGCTGTCAACGATCATGATTGCGATCGTGACCATAGGCGTGATCTCGGCCTCGCTGATTTCAAAACGCGCTGCGGTGCGCCAACGATTAGAAGAACAGCAAGCTGTGCGTTCCTAAATGCGCTATGTCTATGAAACTGCTGCTTATGGTCCCGATCCTATTCGGGACCTTTATTGGTCAACGACAGTTCCATCTGTTTCATTGCCAACATTAAACGGATCGCACAAAACCGATGTTGCCGTCATAGGTGCTGGATTTACGGGCTTGTCCGCGGCCTATCATTTGGGACAGGCAGGTGTCGATGTCACCGTGATGGATGCACAGCATCCCATGTTCGGTGCAACGGGACGTAATGGAGGATTCTGCTGCTTGGGCGGCGGGAAAATTTCAAACGCACGTTTGGACACGCTATATGGATCGGATCAACGCCAGCTATATCGCCAAGCGGAAAAGGCCGCTGTCGATCTGGTTGATCAATTTATTTCCGACCATGATTTAAATGTGGATCGCCACTCAAATGGCGAAACTCTCTTGGCCCACAAACCAAAACACGCACAGGATTTTCCCGCGCTTCAGGCCGAAATTCAGCGCGACTACGGGGTCACCGCTGATATTTTAGGCGAACAGGAGCTTCGCCAAAACGGGCTCGGCGGCGCATTTCATGGCGCAATCACAACCCCCATTGGTTTTGGATTGAATCCCCAAAAATATGCCAGCGGATTGTTACAGATGGCACGAACAAAGGGTGCCAAAATCTATGCCAACACACCCGCCCTGCGCATTGTGCCAACAACATCAGGATACGACATCGCAACCCCAAACGGGACAGTTTCCTGCAACAAATTCATCATCGCCACAAATGGCTATTCATCCGAGGATATGTTTCCATGGATGCGCGCACGCTTTTTGCCCGTACAGTCATCCGTCATCGTCACGCGTCCGATCACGGATCAGGAACAAACGGCGCAAGGGTGGACCAGCGCGCAAATGGCATATGACAGTCGGTTTTTGCTGCACTATTTCCGAATGATGCCGAACAATCGTTTCCTGTTTGGTATGCGCGGTGGACTGCATTACACGAAACGTTCCAACGAACGGATCCGTCAAAAAATCAGGCACGATTTTGCTGAGATGTTTCCCGCGTGGCGTGATGTAATCATTGATTATGAATGGTCAGGGCTTGTGGCGCTTAACCGATCTGAAACGCCTTATGTCGGCGAAATTCCAGGATACGCGGGGGGCTATGCAGGGTTTGGTTATCATGGAAATGGTGTCGCAATGGCCAGCTATTCAGGTGCGCTATTATCCGATATGGTGTTGGATCGGATCGGCACGCGCCCCAACCCCAAGGCGTTTCAACATATTCCTACGCAATTTCCACTGGGGCGGTTTCGCCGCTATATGCTTACGCCAATCTATGCACTGGCCCAAAGCGTGGATTTATGACCGCCGCGCCAGGTAACACGCAACGGTCATTGTGTTTACCTAGTTTTCTGCGCCCACGCTTGGCAAAACCCAATCCGCACGGGGGAAGTGACAGGTATAGCCGTTCGGATGACGCACCAAATAATCCTGATGTTCTGGTTCTGCCTCCCAAAATGTAACCGCAGGCGACGCCTTGGTCACGACAGGAGCTGGCCATAAACCAGAGGCGTTCACGTCCTCAATTGTTTTTACGGCCATCTCTTTTTGCGCATCACTTGTATAGAAAATTTCCGATCGATAGCTGTCGCCAATATCATTTCCTTGGCGGTCAATTGTTGTCGGGTCATGGATTTGGAAAAAGAATTCCAACAATTTTCGATAGCTGACCACCGATGGATCAAATTCGATCTCAACCGCCTCTGCATGCCCTGTGGTTTTTGTGCAGACCAATCGATATGTTGGATTGTCTACATGGCCTCCAGTGTAGCCAACACGTGTTTTGTGAACCCCAGGAATGCGACGGATTAAATCCTCCATTCCCCAAAAACATCCACCTGCAAATACCGCCGTTTCCATCTTAGTCCTCCACTTGGTCCAAATAGGCGCCATATCCTTCACCTTCCATCTCATCCTTCGGCACAAAGCGAAGCGATGCGGAATTGATGCAATAGCGCAATCCGCCCCGATCCTGCGGACCATCTGGGAATACGTGGCCCAAATGGCTGTCCCCATGCGTACTGCGCACTTCGGTACGGATCATGCCATGCGTTGTATCCCGCAACTCATTGATATGTGCCGCTTCAATCGGTTTGGTAAAACTGGGCCACCCACATCCGCTCTCATACTTATCAGAGGATGCAAACAGCGGTTCGCCAGAGACAATATCAACATAAATTCCGGGTTCTTTGTTATAAAGGAGCTTGCCTGTACCGGGCCGCTCCGTCCCACTTTCTTGGGTCACCCAAAATTCCTCATCGCTTAACCGCGCGATGGCATCTGGATCTTTGAAATAGCCTGCACTCATGGTGATCTCCTCTTCGCTTGCCTCATAAGGTAAGCGAATTTCACCCAGCATCAAGAACCGATCACCAACCCGTTACGGGAAGGTGGGCGGGGCGATGTGCCCTGCACGAGCGTCGCGCGCCTGAGCGCTTTCGCACCGACGTAATACCGACACGATACCGACGTTTTACAGACCGCAAAATTCGTCTCTAGAATAGCCTTGCAAAAACAACAGGGCGGTCAAATCGCCGTGGTTCACACGCACGTCGCATTCCGCCTGAACTGCGGGTTTTGCATGCAGTGCCACACCTGTTCCCGCACGCCCCAACATGCCCAAATCATTGGCACCATCCCCAACGGCGATCACATCATTCTCTGATAATCCCAGTTCGGCAGTAATCTTTTCCAACTGCTCTACTTTGGCCTCTCTACCTAATATGGGGCGCGCGACTTTACCGCTTAATTTATCCCCATCCACCAAGAGTGTATTGGCATGATGCTCATCAAATCCAAGGGTCTCTGCAACCTTGTTTGTAAAGGCTGTGAACCCCCCGGACACCAATGCGGCATAGGCCCCATCTGCCTTCATGGTCACAATCAATGTACGCCCACCGGGCATAAATTTTATGCGTTCTTTCAGAACCTTATCAATGATATCCGCTGGCTGATCCGCCAACAGCGCAACGCGCTCATCCAGCGCTGCTTCAAAATCTAATTCACCATTCATGGCCCGCGCTGTGATCTCTTTTACACGATCCCCAACTCCAACTTCATCGGCCAATTCATCGATACATTCCTGTTGGATCATGGTGCTGTCCATATCGGCCAATAACATCTTTTTGCGCCGCTTAGATGCAGGTTGGACAACCATATCGATGCCCATGTTTTGAAACTCTTGCCACACCTGCCACTGATTGCTCGGGACAGTTTCAATAGGAAACTCTGCGGCCTCTGCATGCGACAACCAAACCGCATCGCCCCCGCCCCACGCATGGCGCAAGGAATCCAACACCGTCATATTCAATCGTTCTTGGTTTGGCGCACCGATAAGCGTGACCTGATACATGATTTCTGTTTCCTATAAGGGACATATGCGTCGCAAAATTATTCTTGAATGTCGCTATATAGACCTTTTTGTGCTTGTGAAACCAGCTTTCTCTCTCTATTTCGGTTCGTGGGACACCCCTCCCCAACGAGGGGCGCATATCTGAAAGGGTAGCATTGATGGCTATGAATATACCGGCTGCGCGGCCGTTGAACGCGCGTTTTTCTTCTGGTCCATGTACCAAAATCCCCACGTTTTCTTTGGATAAATTGGCAGATGCCCCATTAGGCCGCTCGCATCGTGCGGCTGTGGGCAAGGCCAAGCTCAAAGAAGCAATCGAAAAAACACGAGAGATTCTGAACATCCCCGCCGACTTTCGCATTGGTATTGTTCCTGCGTCTGATACTGGCGCGGTTGAAATGGCGATGTGGTCCATGTTGGGCGCGCGCCCTGTGACTATGGTCGCCTGGGAAAGCTTTGGCGCAGGCTGGGTCACAGATGTTGTCAAACAACTGAAACTTGATGCAGATGTACGCACCGCCGAATACGGCGAAATCGTCGATATGGCCGCGGTCGATTACAACACGGACATTGTATTCACATGGAACGGCACCACATCTGGCGTGCGCATGCCCAATGGGGATGCGATCCCCGCAGATCGTCAGGGGCTAACCATTTGTGATGCCACATCTGCAGCCTTCGCAATGGATCTGCCATGGGACAAATTGGATGTCACCACATTCAGCTGGCAAAAGGTGCTAGGTGGTGAAGCGGCGCATGGTATGTTGATCCTGTCACCACGTGCGGTCGAACGATTAGAGACATATACCCCCGCTTGGCCACTGCCTAAAATCTTCCGCCTGACCAAAGGTGGCAAGCTGATCGAAGGTATTTTCGTTGGCGAAACAATTAATACGCCATCCATGTTGGCGGTTGAGGATTACATCGCAGCATTGGATTGGGCCGCGAATGTTGGTGGGCTAAACGGCTTGATCGCGCGTGCAACGGCCAATGCTCAGGCAATTTGGGATTTCTGCGAAACACGTGATTGGATTGACAATTTGGCGATCGATCCCGCCACACGTTCAAATACCTCTGTGTGTCTGAAGTTTACAGATGATCGCATTCAGGACGGCGCAAAATTCGCCAAAGCGGTTGCCAAACGGTTGGAGACCGAAAACGTAGCCTATGACATCGGCGCCTATCGTGATGCCCCTGCGGGATTGCGTGTGTGGTGCGGTGGCACAGTCGAAACATCGGACATCGTTGCGATGCTTCCATGGTTAGAATGGGCCTTCGAGCAAGAAATCGCAGCGCTGTAACTTACTGACAAAATTGAATAATCAGCATCCTCAAAAAGGGGGTGCGTATACCAATTCCATAGAATGAGAATAATCATGGCACCTAAAGTACTTGTATCTGACAAACTAAGCGAAACAGCTGTCCAAATCTTTCGGGATCGCGGGATCGACGTGGATTTCATGCCTGATCTGGGCAAAGACAAAGAAAAACTGGCCGAGGTCATCGGACAATATGATGGTCTTGCCATCCGGTCCGCAACCAAGGTGACACCCACAATTTTGAAACATGCCACCAATCTAAAGGTGGTTGGCCGTGCGGGCATTGGAACGGACAATGTCGATAAAGAGGCCGCGTCAAAACAGGGTGTCATCGTCATGAACACCCCCTTTGGTAATATGATCACGACGGCCGAGCATGCCATTGCAATGATGTTTGCAGTCGCGCGCCAAATTCCCGAGGCCTCTGAATCCACGCATGCGGGAAAGTGGGAAAAATCCAAATTCATGGGTGTTGAACTGACGGGCAAAACGCTTGGCGTGATTGGCGCAGGGAACATTGGTGGGATCGTTTGCGACCGTGCACGCGGCCTAAAGATGAAGGTCATGGCCTTTGATCCCTTCCTTGGTGAAGAAAAGGCCAAGCAGATGGGCGTTCAAAAAGTAGAGCTGGACGAATTGCTGGCAGCTGCTGATTTCATCACGCTGCATGTTCCATTCACAGAAAGCACCAAGAACATTCTAAGCCGTGAGAATTTGGCCAAAACCAAAAAGGGCGTTCGCATCATCAACTGTGCGCGCGGCGGTTTGGTTGACGAAGTTGCACTGGCTGAGTTGCTGCAATCTGGGCATGTTGCAGGTGCTGCGTTTGACGTATTTTCGGTTGAACCTGCAACGGAAAACCCATTGTTCAATCTGCCAAATGTTGTCTGCACACCACATTTGGGCGCTGCAACGACCGAGGCACAAGAAAACGTGGCACTGCAAGTCGCAGATCAGATGTCAAACTATCTGTTGTCAGGGGCCGTTGAAAACGCGCTGAACATGCCATCCATGACCGCGGAAGAGGCCAAAATCATGGGTCCGTGGGTTAAATTGGCGGATCACTTGGGCAACTTCGTGGGCCAAATGACGGATGAGCCGATCACAGCAATCAACATTCTATATGACGGTTCCGTTGCCGAAATGAATTTGGATGCCCTGAATTGTTCTGTTGTTGCGGGTATCATGAAAAAGGCCAATCCAGATGTGAACATGGTGTCCGCACCTGTGATCGCCAAGGAACGTGGTATTAAGATCAGCACCACGAACCAAGATAAATCAGGTGTATTTGCGGGTTATATCAAGGTCACAGTCGTCACAGCAGAACGCGAACGTTCGATCGGCGGCACAGTGTTCAGTGATGGAAAGCCACGTTTCATTCAGATCAAAGGCATTAATATCGACGCCGAAGTCGGCGCAAACATGCTTTATACAACGAACGAAGACGTCCCAGGCATTATTGGTACATTGGGTCAAACGTTGGGTCAAAACGGTGTGAACATCGCCAACTTTACTCTTGGCCGCGCAGATGCAGGTGGGGAAGCGATTGCGCTGCTATATGTGGACGAACCTATCCAAGCCAATGTCCTAAAGGACCTGGAAGCGACAGGTTTGTTTAAACAAGTGAAACCACTGCAATTCGACGTTGCATAATTGAATTACTGGGCCGGTTCGCCGGCCCATTCTTTTTCAAGGATAGCATGCAACATCGTTGTGTGCTGCGCGCAATTCGACAACAACACCAAATCGCCAGGCGCACGGCCATCTACGTTTGCCAAATCGGATCGTCCGATCAGATTTGCTGGTGCATCAATTGCCATATGCAACGCATCCGCAACGTCCAAACCAATGGCACGAACCAGTCGTGCAACCCCCTGAGCTTGGGTGATATGCGCACCAGCCAAGGATCCCTCTGAGTTGATCAATTGGCCCTCTGTCAAACGAACGGTCATATCATACAGGTCAAATTGGTCTGGCCCGCCAATCGTTGGCATTGAATCTGAAACCAAAAACATCCGCTCGGGTCGCGCATGTGCTCGAAGCGCAAGTTTGAACATTTCGTCCTGAACATGGATACCGTCGCAGATGATACCACAGGCAAGACCTGCATTCATAATCGCAACAACAGGGCCAGGATCACGATTGATCAACGGCGGCATCGCGTTCATCAAATGTGTCGCGCAACTGGCGCCCGCATCAATTGCTGCCCATGTTTGCGCATTGCTGGCAACTGTATGTCCGATTGAAACAATAACACCCAATTTTGCAATGCGATGAACAGTTTCAGGATCCACCACCTCGGGGGCAAGCGTTAATTTCGTACTGATATTTGCATCGCGCAAACGACACAATGTTGCAAAGGTACGTTCATCAAAGGGCCGTATTAATTCCGCTGAATGCGTGCCCCTACGTCCCTGCGAAATATGTGGTCCCTCAATATGAATGCCCAAGACATGATCCGTTTGACCATGTGCAATGACGGCGTCCGCCGCCCGATCTATGACATCTGGCGCGTCCGTAATCACGGTTGGCAGAATCCCAATCGTTCCGTATCGGGCATGTGTATCACGGATATGGTCAATCGCCTGTGGCGATGGATCATCATTGAACAGGACGCCGCCGCCACCGTTCACCTGCAGGTCCAGAAACCCAGGTGCAACAATACCGTCAATCTTAATCACCCGTCCATCACTAGGCACAGTGTCGCGCTGAACCAAATGCGCACGATCATCCATAACATGGACAGCATGTGACCTATCCAACGCCTTTTCCACATAGATTGCGGTTGGGAGTATGTATGTGCCTGTTGTCATCAAACTTGACCTTTCAAATAGGCGGCATAGGCCGCACCGCGCGCACCACTGGCATCTCCAGCTTCGGCCAAAACGATTTTGGGACGCTTCACATTCGCCAACGCGCGTTTATCAACGGCAATCGCCAGATCATCAATGACACCAGCAATCTTTGATAAACCGCCCCCCAAAACAACAACGTCAGGGGCAATGTGAAATGACGAGGTGATGATCATTTCAGAAACGATTTCGCACCATTTTTCCCACGCCATCTGTACCGATGGGCTTTTCGATTTTTGATCGGCAATGTCCATAGGCGACAGCGTTTCACCCGAATAGTGCAGCGCCAATCGCGACAGTCCCGGACCCGAGGCATAGGCCTCATAACAGGCGGAGCGGCCACACCCACATTCAATGACTGGCAGGTCTCTGCATACCGACAGTGGGGCTGCGACATGTCCTATTTCGCCAGCAATTGAATGCGGCTCTCCAACCAGTTCACCACGCCATGTCATCCCCGCGCCAACACCTGTTCCAAGGATTAAGCCAAGCGTCATATCATGCCCGCGTCCCGCACCAAACACAGCCTCAGACAGGGCAAATGCACGCCCATCGTTTACATAGACTATGCCGCCATCAATTTGTGCGCGAATATCATGCACAATCTTGTAATTTGTTGCTGGTAAATTCGCAGTCAGCGCGCGCCCATCCGCCGACAGCACCCCTGCGGCGCCAATTCCAATCGGAACATTGGGCTGATCTGCTTTGGACCATGCAACCAGATCCCCAATCGCATTCAATAGCGCATGATAGTTCTGCGGCGTATCAACACGGCGCTTATCCGTTAACGCCCAATCCGCGTCAAAAATTTGCGCCTCAATCTTGGACCCGCCTAAATCCAAACCGACTGCCGTCATACTGATACCTCAGGGCACTTTGTCCCAATCTTATGCGGTCCAAATTGCGTATGAAAACCCACTTGGCCGTTTGTTTGGCTCCATTTGACACCGCATTCATTCAGCAGTGCAATAGATAATGGCATATCGCATACTTTATTTTCACAAATCGCACCCAGGCAACATTGCCTTCACCGCAGACGCGTACCGCCTCTTCTGTGTTTTCCAAAACAACGCGGGTTTTGGAAGAGGCAACGAAAATCCAGACAACAAATGCGATCAAAAAGCAAAAACCAATCACAATAATAAACAGACGTGCGGTATTTTCCATATCAGCCTTCTGTGGCCAACAGTTGCAAGAACTGCGCCAGGTCAGGCTAATGCGCAACGCGCGGACGACCCTTTGCGGTGGCAGTGACCAATGCCTCGACAAAAACTTGACGGCTTTCGATTTCGGCCATTTTGATGTCTTGATCCAACACCACTTCTATTTGTTCGGCACCTGCATCCTGCGCATCTGATAGCGCAGCTGCATAGAGCGCATCCTTAATAAAAGATAAGGCAGCATCGCTTTCGGCAAAATCATGGGGGTGATCCCCATAATGCACCCGATAAAGCCCCTCAGACGGACTGGTTATCGTGGCTGATTTGCGAAATGTAACACGGCCGACAACCGCACCAATTGCATTGGCGACACCTGCATGTTCCGATAACACCATCGGGCATCCCAATTTTTCACCGACCGCTGGATAATAACTGGGCGCCGAGGCGCCAAGCCCCACAACGGGCACATCAATCCCCAAATCAATGCGTAACAATCCGCGGTGCCCCACCAACCCACGCGTTGTCATAATATGTTTGGCCAAGTCATCAGGGGCCATTTCAAAATCAAACGCATCCTCGGCAAATGCGGTTTCCAAAACGGCCAAACAGGTTTGATGCGTCAACTGATCAATCACAATCTGTGCCATGTGATTTGGATCATCCGACAATAATTCACCCGACCCCGTTCTGCGCCGCATAAACAGCGACAGTGCTTTAATCGCAGCATCAGTATCCCATACATCAACTCGCCCCAATGCGTGCGACGCATCAGATGGGGTTAGTGCAGAAATCTGGACCAATCCGCGCGACACCAAGCGCATCAGTGCCTGTGCCTCGATCCGGGTTTTTAACACATCGCTGATCGGCTGAAACTCCGCGGTTATGCGGTTATAAACCCCTTCATCGCGTGCGCTTAATCCCCCCGCTTCAAAAACATCAATGCGGCGTACAAAACGAGCATCATAATCCCCAGGCAGCGTGCCGCGCAACTGGGCGTCCAAGGCAGCATGAACGATGTCGGGGTCAATCATTGCAGCAAGAGATACGGGCAACACTCGGCGTGGGCCCAATGTGACACCGCCCTGCAAACCGTGCGAGACAAAATGCACCTCACTATCCCCACCCAGACCAAAGGTGCGCATGGCAACGGCCTCGACCATGGTGCGGTATGGACCCACCTTGGCACCTTCGGGATCAATGGCGGGCAAGCCATCGCGCAAAACGGCAATGTCAGTGGTGGTTCCGCCAATATCAGAAACCAATGCATTGTCGGAATTGGTCAACCACCGCGCCCCAACGATTGAGGCCGCAGGGCCGCTAAGGATTGTTTCAATTGGTTTTTCGCGCGCCTGATCCAGTGATATCAACGCACCATCGCCACGCACCACCATCAATGGCGCGTTCACACCTAGATCAGAGAGCACAGACTGCGCGCGCTGCAACAGACGATCAATCAATCCGATCAAACGTGCATTCAATAGGGCGGTCAGCGCACGCCGCGGACCGTTCAATTTGGCCGATAGTTGATGTGATAGGCTAACGGGTTTACCCGTTTTTTCGCGCAGTAACTTCAAAACCGCCAATTCGTGGGCGGGGTTGCGTGTTGCGAATTGCGATGCAACTGCAAAGGCCGAAATACCTCTTTGTTGTTCAACCCATTCCGCAATCGCAGCTAGATCAAGCGGGACCGCTTCGCCCCCTGCGTGGTTGTGGCCCCCTGCAATCGACAAAACAGGATCACCCGCCAATGCTTGGGTCAGGCCATGCTTGTCCAAATCGCCCTCGCGAAACCCGATAAAGATCAGGCCAACGCGGCCCCCCTGCCCCTCGACCAAGGCATTTGTCGCCAAAGTGGTTGAGAGCGAGGCCATCGCAATGTCACTTGCATCGATGCCAGCAGACTGAAGGGTTGCGGCCGCAGCCTTGCCAATGCCTTCGGCCAGATCATGGCGGGTCGTCAACGACTTTGCCGAGGCGATTACTTCCTCTTCGTCGCGCAGGATCACCGCATCGGTATATGTGCCACCCGTATCTATGCCCAATAGGTATGTCATGCCTGCTCCTTCATTTCCGCTGAGATAGCGCGGCGAACTAAAAACGTCTGTCTATTTGCGGCATATTCAGCGCCCCATTTGCGACAATCGCTGAACCGCCCATCTGGCAGCATCAGAAACGGTGGGATCAGAATCGTCGATCAAACCTTGGGCAACGGGAAGCAAATCGGGCCGCTGTGAATTGCCAATCGCATAAAGGACATTACGCACAAACCGATTGCGACCAACGCGTTTGATAGGGCTGCCCGAAAATTTCGCGCGAAATGCAGCATCATCCAACATCGCCAATTCGCCAAGATCTGGGGCCATCAAATCTGCACGCGCGTGATAGCGGATATCGCTTGCCTCTTTGGCGAATTTATTCCACGGACAGGCGGCCAAACAATCATCGCATCCGTAAATTCGGTTGCCCATCAACCCCCGCAAATCCACGTCAATGGGACCTGAATGCTCGATAGTCAAATAGGAAATGCAGCGACGCGCATCCAATTGATATGGTGCGGGAAAGGCGTCTGTTGGACAGGCTGTGATGCAAGATCGACAGGATCCGCAATGATCCACCTCTGCCCCGTCAGGTTCAATAGATAAGGTGGTAAAGACAGACCCAATAAAGAACCAGTTTCCCAAATCGCGGCTGACCAAATTCGTATGTTTGCCCTGCCACCCCAAACCTGCGGCCTGTCCCAACGGCTTTTCCGAAACAGGGGCCGTATCGACAAACACTTTCACCTCGCCACCTGAATGCGCAATCAACCAGCGCGCCAATCGTTTCAGGCGTTTTTTAACAAGGTCATGATAGTCCTTGTTTTGTGCATAAACGGATATGGCCCCTTTTTCGGGATGCTTCAGGATGTCCGTGGGATCATGATCTGGTGCGTAACTTTCGCCCAGCATGATAATTGTTTGCGCATCGGGCCAAAGCTCACGCGGATTGGCCCGCCATGTTTGGCGATCTGCCATCCATGACATTTGTCCGTGATACCCCGCGTCGATGAAATCCGAGAGCTTGTCCGGGACATGCGGAATGCTGTCTGGCTGGGTAAAACGGCAGAGCGAAAATCCCTCAGCCTGCGCCTGATCAATGATCGCCTGTTTAAGGGACACGGTGACCCCCTAAACCCATGCAGGCATCAGAAATCCAAATCATTGTAATGGCGGGGCGGTGGGAACCCAGACACCTGATCCGACAAAATATTGCGAAACGCAGGGCGCGATTTAATTTTTGCATACCAATCTTTTACAACAGATGATCGGTTCCAATCCACATCTGAAATATAATCCAAACTGGACAAATGCGCAGCGGCCGCAAAATCGGCCAATGTCATTGTATCGCCCGCCAACCAACGACGATGTTCTAACAACCAGGCCATATAATCCAAATGGTATTTGATTTTGCGCGCACCCTCTTTGATATTTTTGCTATCGGGAAACCCCTGTCCCGATACCTTTTTGTTCACCCGTTCATAAAGTAGGTTTGAGGTCACCTCGTGATGAAATTTATCATCAAACCATGACACCAATCGGCGCATTTCATACCGCGCCTCGGCGTCGTTGGGAATTAATGAGGGTTCTGGGTTTAACTCTTCTATATACTCGCAGATAGGCGTGCTTTCGGTCAAAAGCGCCCCTTGGTGCCGCAGGATAGGGACCTTCCCTGCGGGGTTGCGACGCAAAAATTCCGTTGATTGTTCCCAATAACGTTCCTCAATCAGTTCAACATCCATCTTTTTTTCGGCCAATACTAACCGAACCTTGCGGCAGAAAGGGGACAATGGAACATGATAAAGGCGCAACATCGTGGGGCAACTTTCAAATCAAAATCAGTGTATAAATGGCATAATTCTGACGCAGGGATCAATCCATGAAACAGTGTGATCTTTGATCCTTTTGGATCAGTACCGCACCATCTTGAATATTGTCTGCACGATCCAACACGAATTGCGTTGGCGCAGATGCAGAGCGTCCCTTGGGATCTGGCAAAATCGCAGCAAGGCGCGCAGCCTCGGCCAAGGTCAGGCTATCTGAGGAGATGCCGAAATAATGCAGAGACGCGGCCTCGGCGCCAAAAACGCCTTCGTCAAATTCTGCGACATTCAGATAGACTTCTAATATCCGTTCTTTGGACCAGAACAATTCCACCACAGGCGTCAAAAAGGCCTCAAGCGTTTTGCGCATCCAACTGCGCCCGTGCCACAGGAAGGTATTTTTCACGACCTGCTGTGTCAGGGTCGATGCCCCGCGAGCCCCGCCATCCTGAATCGCAGCGCGAATGGCGGACATGTCAAAGCCCCAATGTTGGCAGAAATTCACATCTTCAGCCGCAACAATAGTCACCTTTAGCGTGTCTGAAATTTCCTCAATCGGCATCCATTCAGAATACACAGACCCAAGTCGGGATTTTTCCGACAGGATGTAGGGGGTTGTTGGAATGGGGACAAAGCGGAAAACGATGAAAACCGCGATAGAACAGGCCAAACCGCCAATACCGATCCAGCGCAAGATTTTACGCCAATTCGGTTTATTAGAGCCTGTTTTTGACTTTTTCTGTGGTGCGCGTTTAATCGCCTTTTTTGCCATGCCTCAAATTTCCGTTTTTTGGACAGCTTACCGCGTTCAGCAACATGAACCAAGGGTAGAGGTTATTAAAAATTCACCGATAAGTGGATAGTATAGTAGCATCAAAATTACCAATTATTATAATTTTCCGCCCAAGAATGTGAAACCAAGCGTTGGTTTTGTTAACCCCGGTCCACGGCCACCCTGATCGGGTGGAACCAGTTACGCGATCTCATGACGAATGGCATACAGCAGTGAAAGGACAACATCATGACCCGAAATATTCAAAGTCATTAGTCCCAAAAGAAACGGCCGCATGATGCGGCCGTTTTTCGTTTTATTCTGCGGGAACCGCATCCTGTTCTAGGGTCAATGGATGGGGAATTTTATCCAACATCTCTTTTGGACAGACCTGAACAAAATTCGCCTTTTCCAGATCCCAGTTGCGCAGGATTTCCGCGCCTTTTGCTGAATTGGTTTCTGCGACATGGCGTTGGATCAGATCCAGTAATTGATCCTCCCAATGCTGCACAGCAACGGGTCCTGTAACCAGCGACTCCATGTTCAACATGTCGTCCACTAGACCTTCAGGATCATAGAGATAGGCCATTCCGCCCGTCATACCCGCGCCAAAGTTCGCACCGATTGTACCCAAGATGACCGCAATACCGCCTGTCATATATTCACATCCGTTTGAACCACAGCCTTCAACGACAACTTTGGCACCAGAGTTACGAACGGCAAAACGTTCACCTGCGCGTCCTGCGGCAAACAAATAACCATCTGTCGCACCGTATAGAACCGTGTTTCCGATGATTGTGTTTTCCGCTGCGACCAATGGGCTGACCATCGGTGGACGAACCGAGATGATACCGCCAGAGAGACCCTTACCAACATAGTCGTTTGCATCACCTGACACTTCGATCTTAAGACCAGGTGCCGCAAAAGCACCAAGCGCCTGACCAGCCGAGCCTGTCAGTTTCACGGTTAGGTGATCTGATTGCAAGCTGTTGCGCATGCCAAAGTTGCGAACAATATGGCTTGAGGTGCGTGTGCCCACCGTACGATGCGTGTTTTGCACCGCATAAGACAGCTGCATCTTTTCACCATCGTTTAGGAAACGAGCCGCATCCCGAACGATTTCGGCATCCAATGTATCGGGAACCGCATTGCGTGGGCGATCACGATCATAGTTAATGCTGTCAGATCCATCCACCTTGATCAACAGAGGGTTCAAGTCCAGATCATCCAAGTGATCAGAACCACGGCTGACCTGACCCAACAGATCCGCGCGACCGATAACGTCATCCAATGATCGCGCTCCGATTGAGGCCAAGATTTCACGAACCTCTTGCGCGTAGAAAGTGATCAGATTGACAACTTTATCCGCATTACCAGTGAATTTTTCACGTAGGGCTTCGTCTTGCGTGCACACACCTACGGGGCATGTGTTCGACTGACACTGACGCACCATGATACAGCCCATCGCAATCAATGCGGCAGTACCGATACCATATTCCTCAGCGCCCATCATTGCGGCCATGACGATATCACGACCTGTGCGCAGACCACCATCAGTCCGCAACGTGACGCGATCACGTAGGTTGTTCATGGCAAGCACTTGGTGCGCTTCTGTCAAACCCATTTCCCATGGCAAACCTGCGAATTTGATCGAGGTTGCAGGTGATGCGCCCGTGCCACCGTTGTGACCAGAAATCAAAATGACGTCTGCTTCGGCCTTGGCCACACCTGCGGCAATGGTCCCAACGCCAGAGGCCGCAACCAATTTCACCGTCACCTTACAGCGCGGGTTGATCTGTTTGAGGTCATAGATCAACTGCGCCAAATCCTCGATCGAATAGATGTCGTGGTGTGGCGGTGGTGAAATCAATGTCACACCCTTGGTCGAATGACGCAAACGCGCGATCAGATCTGTCACCTTCATACCGGGCAACTGACCACCTTCACCTGGTTTTGCACCCTGTGCGACCTTGATCTCAAGCTCTTCACACTGGTTTAGGTATTCCGCGGTCACACCAAAACGACCAGAAGCAACCTGTTTAATTTTGGCCGATGGGTTGTCCCCGTTTGGTTCAGGGTGGAAGTGTGCGGGATCTTCTCCGCCCTCACCACTGTCTGATTTCGCGCCAATGCGGTTCATCGCAACGTTTAGGGTTTTATGCGCCTCGGGTGACAAGGCACCCAATGACATACCTGGTGTTACGAACCGTTTGCGAATGGAGGTGATGCTTTCCACCTCTTCCAACGGCACGGGTGCACCGATGGGTTTGATGGCCAATAGATCGCGCAAATGAATGGGCGGATTGGCCTGCATACGCTGACTATATTGTTTCCACAGATCATAGCTCGCGCGGTTACACGCCGCCTGCATCATGTGCATTGTCTGTGCTTCCCACGCATGGGTTTCACCAGTTTTACGTGATTTATAGAAACCGCCAATTGGCAAAATCCCATCAGCCAACCAGCCCGCATTGTGGATTTCAACGGATTTCTTTTGGATGCCTGACACACCAATTCCTGAAATACGGCTGATCAACCCTGGGAAATATTCGGCACACATCGCACGCGAAAGGCCAACCGCTTCAAAGTTCAAACCACCGCGATAGGACGAAATGACAGAGATGCCCATTTTCGCCATGATTTTCAGCAAACCTTGGTCAATCGCTTCGCGATAGCGGCTCATCGCTTCGGTCAATGGGCCATTCAACAATCCACGATCAATGCGATCTGCCAATGTGTCTTCTGCCAGATAGGCGTTCACAACGGTTGCACCACAGCCGATCAAAACAGCAAAGTAATGCGGATCAATACATTCCGCGGAACGCACGTTCAATGAACAGAATGTGCGCAATCCACGACGTGTTAGATGCGAATGCACAGCTGATGTTGCCAAAATCATTGGCATTGCTGTTTTGCCATCACCCGATGCGATATCTGTTAGGACCAAGTGGCCCGCACCTGAACGCACTGCATCCTCGGCCTCGCTGCGAATACGCTCAAGCGCGTCACGCAATGCATTTTCACCAACGCTTGGGTCAAAGGTACAGTCGATTGACACCATATCCGCGTTGAAATTCTCCATCAGAACGTCCCAT
This sequence comes from Paracoccaceae bacterium, assembly GCA_017852835.1. GTDB lineage: Bacteria > Pseudomonadota > Alphaproteobacteria > Rhodobacterales > Rhodobacteraceae > HIMB11. Next base: position 97,082 of record JAFMKS010000001.1, on the reverse strand, counting down.
TGGGCGTTGCCAACAAAGGGGCTGTCCAAAACCAAGATTTCGGTTTGCGCGCTGCTTTCGTCCAACACGTTTTTCAGGTTACCAAAACGTGTTTTCAACGACATCACGCGATATTCACGCAAACTGTCAATCGGTGGGTTCGTCACCTGCGAGAAGTTTTGACGGAAATAATGGCTAAGCGGGCGGTATTTTTTCGACAGAACCGCAGATGGCGTGTCATCCCCCATGGATGCCAATGTTTCTTTGCCATCTTCTGCCATTGGGGCAAGGATTTGCTCAATCTCTTCAATGCTGTAGCCAGCAGCGATTTGACGTTTGCGCAATTCTTCACCACTGAACAGTTGCTTTTCGGTGACTTGTGCCAGCGCTTCATCAAGATCTTTGATTTTGCCAACCCACTCGCCAAATGGCTGGGCGGCGGCCAATTTATCTTTGATCTCGGTGTCGTGGTACAATGTGCCTTCGGCCATATCGACCGCCAGCAACTGACCTGGGCCAAGCGCGCCTTTTTCGCGCACAATCGCCTCATCCGTAGGAACCATGCCCACTTCGGACCCCGCGATCAGTAGACCGTCACCCGTGATGACATAGCGCAGTGGGCGCAGACCATTGCGGTCCAAACCCGCACAGACCCAGCGCCCGTCTGTCATGGCAAGTGCGGCAGGACCATCCCATGGTTCCATCACAGAGTTGCAATAGGAATACATATCACGCCATGCTTGTGGCAGGTCCTTGGCTTGTTTGGACCAACTTTCTGGAACCAACATGGTTTTCGCCATTGGCGCATTACGACCTGCGCGCACCAAAACCTCAAACACCGCATCCAATGCAGCCGAGTCAGATGACCCACCTGGAATGATTGGTTTGATATCTTCAGCCATATCGCCAAACGCAGAGGACGCCATGCGGATTTCATGGCTTTTCATCCAATTTACGTTGCCCTTCAGCGTGTTGATTTCACCGTTGTGTGCCAACATGCGGAACGGCTGTGCCAACCACCACTGTGGGAATGTGTTTGTTGAATAGCGTTGGTGATACAATGCAAACGCGGATTCAAAGCGTTCGTCCATCAGATCGGGATAGAACACAGCAACCTGTTCCGCCAACATCATGCCCTTATAAATAATGGAACGGCATGACAGCGACGCAAGGTATAGACCATTGATGCCTGCTGACGCGGCAGCCTTTTCAATGCGGCGGCGGATTACATACAATTCGCGCTCGAATGTTTCCTCATCCACGCCCTTACTGTTTGAGATTAGAATTTGCTCAATCTCTGGACGTGTGGCGTTCGCCTTGTCGCCAAGGCAATCAACCTCAACAGGAACATGGCGCCAACCATAGATGAAATAACCCATCCGTAGAATTTCGCTTTCTACGATTGTACGGCATGTCTCTTGGGCGCCGAAATCTGTACGTGGCAAAAATACCTGACCAACCGCAATCAATTCACCCTTGCGTGGTTCGTGACCTGTGCGACGCACCTGATCATAGAAAAACGGAACAGGGATCTGAACGTGGATACCCGCGCCATCACCTGTTTTGCCGTCCGCATCCACAGCACCACGGTGCCAAACAGCCTTCAGCGCTGCGATCCCGTTTTCAACAACCTTGCGGCTTGGCTTTCCATCGATTGAGACAACCAAACCCACCCCACAAGAGGCGTGTTCATACTCTTCGCGATACAGACCGTTTTCTGCCATCCATTGGCGCTTGGCTTCTTCTGCGGCGACCCAGTTTTTATCAAATTTTGTCATTTCAGTCTCCCAAGGTGCAAGGCACCCTATTAGGTAATTTTTAACGTTTGCACCGACGTCATACCGACGCGATACCGACGAGAAACATATGGTTATTCAGCGGCGATCGTTTGTTTGGATTCTAGGTCCGCGATGATGGCATCTGCGGCCTCGCGTCCATCGCGAATTGCCCACACAACAAGTGAGGCACCGCGCACAATATCACCCACGGCATAGACACCCTCAAGGTCCGTGCGACCCGTGCCATACTCCGCCTTAATCGTTCCCCAGCGGCTTACGGGTAATTCTGGTTGACCCCAAAGCGTTGGCAAATCTTCTGGCGTGAAACCCAGTGCTTTAACAACAATATCCGCCTCGATCAAAAATTCGCTGCCCTGCATCACTTCGGGTGTGCGACGACCAGAGGCATCTGGCGCCCCAAGGCGCATACGCTGCGCGACAACGCCTTTAACCTTGCCAGATTGCTGGCCAGGGTTTGCAAAATCAGTGACGTTGTTGTCCGATACAAACCCCAATGGGGCAGATAGCCATTCAAACACTGCGCCTTCTTCTTCGGCGTTTTGTACTTCGCGTTGTGATCCCGGCATGTTTTCACGGTCACGGCGATACATCACAGTTACCTTTTCAGCCCCTTGACGCAGTGCAGTACGCGCGCAGTCCATTGCCGTGTCACCACCGCCGATGACAACCACGCGTTTGCCCGCAGCATTCAGGGTGCCATCATTGTGTTCGGGCACATCATCCCCAAAATTCGCCTTATTCGATGCAGTTAGATAGCCCAGCGCCTGAACATTCCCTGTCAGGTCATTGCCATAGGTGCTGTCGTCCAATTCGCGCAGTTTATAAACGCCTGTCGCAATCAGGATGGCGTCATGCTTTTCACGCAATTCTTCGAATGTGATGTCCACACCAACATTTGTGTTCAGCTGCATATCAATGCCGCCTTCCGCGAACTGATTTGTACGGCGTTCAATGACGTATTTTTCCAACTTAAAGGAGGGAATACCGTAGGTGAGCAAACCGCCCATACGATCATAACGGTCATAAACCGTTACTTGGTAGCCCGCGCGGCGCAAACGGTCCGCAGCGGCCATACCACCCGGACCGGCGCCGATGATACCAATGCTTTGCGTCAATTCAGCAGCGGGTGAGATTGATTTGACCCAGCCATTTTCCCAAGCCGCCTCTGTAATATATTTTTCAACAGCCCCAATCGTTACAGTCTCATGACCCGATTGTTCGATCACACAGTTGCCTTCACACAAACGGTCTTGCGGGCAGATGCGTCCGCAGACCTCTGGAAAGGTATTCGTCATTTGTGAGGTTTCATAGGCCTCTTGCAAACGACCCTCAGCCGTCATGCGCAACCAGTCTGGGATGTTGTTGTGCAACGGGCAATGCGATTGGCAATACGGTACGCCGCATTGGCTACAACGACTCGCTTGTTCTTTTGCCTTTTCGGCTGCGAACTCAGCATAGATTTCGTTAAAATCTTTGTTCCGCGCGTCTGCAGCGCGTTTTTGCGGCATCTCGCGATCGATTTTCACAAATTTCAACATTGGCTGTTTTGCCATGATTGCCTCCTAACTGAGTTTCATGCGTCATCTACACCATGAACAAACACAATAAAAGTCATTATTACTGACCCTTTATTGAAAACTGTGGCACACGTAAATTCAAATGGACTTTTAATCAGTGGTTTTTAGGTCCGTTTCGGACTTAATATAGGAAATGCAAAGTTTCGTTTTCTAGCGTATATCGAATACCAAAGACAGCGTTGGACAGGTTATGACCCTATTTAATCTTATAATTATCTCAATAATTCAGGGTATTACGGAATTTTTGCCGATTTCATCAAGTGCACATTTGATTTTGCTTCCACAGGCGGTTGGCTTTGATGATCAGGGGCAAATTATTGATGTCGCGGTGCATCTAGGGACGCTTATCGCGGTGGTCGTGTATTTTAGGGGCGATGTAAAAAATGCATTTTTTGGGTTTTTGGGGCTGTTCAAAGGGCAATTACATACCCGAAACGCGCATTTGGCAATGGCATTAATCATTGCGACGATTCCCGCAATCATCTTTGGCGCGATCCTAAAACTTAGTGGGGCATCAGATGCCATGCGCGATAGCATCGCAATCATTGGATGGACTATGCTGTTGTTTGGTATTGTTTTGTGGTGGGCAGATAGCAAAATGCCGATGGCGCGACAGGCCGAAACATGGACATTTAAACATGCGTTTGTTCTTGGGATGTGGCAGGCGCTTGCGCTTATTCCTGGCACATCGCGCTCTGGCATCACCATTACAGGTGCGCGTCTGCTTGGCTACAAACGCATCGACGCCGCACGTCTGGCGATGTTAATGTCCATTCCCACAATCGTTGCCGCGGGAGGGATGGAAACATTGGACGTCATTGGCCAAAAATCGTCTGCGCCGCTCGGCGACATATTACTGGCCGTCTTATTTTCAGCCGTCGCTGCGTTTTTGGCGTTAACGCTCATGATGCGCTGGCTTAAACACGTCAGCTTTACGCCATATGTCATTTATCGGGCGATCCTGGGCCTTGGATTACTAGGGTTGGCCTATTTTTAGCGATTGTGTTATTGCGGTCCACACGCCAAATTGGGCTTGTGGCAAAGGAAAGAGCAGATGAAAAAAGTTTTGGTTCTAAACGGTCCCAACATCAACATGCTGGGCAAACGTCAACCCGAAGTTTATGGGTACGAAACACTTGCCGATATTGAACAAAACTGCATGAATGTTGGCGCTGATTTGGGCTTGGTCGTAACCTGTAAGCAATCCAACTATGAAGGCGAATTGATCACATGGATCCAAGAGGCCCGTGAAGAGTTTGACGCCCTCGTGATGAACCCGGCCGCCTGTAGCCACACTTCAATCGGTATCTTGGACGCACTCCATGCATTTGAAGGTGCAGTGATCGAGGTACATATTTCGAACATCCACAAGCGCGAAGATTTCCGTCATCATTCCTATGTTTCGTTGCGCGCAGATGGCATTGTGATTGGCTGCGGAACACACGGTTATGAATTAGGGCTGCGACAGGCAGCGCATCTGCTGTCCAAATAAACTACGCACGGCGTAAACGCAGCGCGTTGCTAACTACGCAGATTGATGAGATCGCCATGGCGGCACCGGCCAGTATCGGATTTAGCATCCCAAATCCAAACGGCACCATTACCCCTGCTGCAACTGGGATCAAAACAACGTTATAACCAAAGGCCCAAATCAGGTTCTGCTTGATGTTCGCCATTATGGCCTTTGCCAATTTTTGCGCCACCAAAACACCTGCTGGATCACCTGCGACCAAAACCACATCACTGCTTTCAATGGCGATATCGCTGCCTGTTCCAATTGCGATCCCAACATCAGCCTGCGCCATTGCGGGGGCGTCATTTACGCCATCTCCCAGAAATGCGGTTATCCCATGTGATTGCTGCAATGCTTTGACCAAATTGGCCTTGTCGGCCGGCAATGTTTGGGCGTGAAATGTGGTTATGCCCAACTGATCCGCGACCGCCTGCGCCGCTGCATTCTGATCACCCGTGATCATTACAGGTTCTATCCCACGCTGTTTCAACATCGCTATTAACGCGGGCGCTTTGGGGTGGATTTCATCATGAACGGCATAAACACCCGCTACATCGTGCCCCTTGGCCGCGTAGATCAACGAGGCAGCTTTGGGGCTAGTCACATCAGGTACTGAAATTCCTGCTTCGCTCATCATCGCAGCTGATCCGATGCGCCAGATGGTGCCATCGATCGAACCCATCACTCCGCGTCCACGCTCTGCGCGGAAATCTTGTACACCCATCAGCGTGGCACCGCTGTCCCGCGCCATTGCCTCCATCGCCTTGGCAATCGGATGGGTGCTGCGGGACTGCAGGGAGGCAAGCTCTGATGCATGTTCGTGGGATTGATATAAGGATGTGACACTTGGACGACCAATGGTAAGCGTGCCCGTTTTATCCAGCGCAATCGCCTTCACATCAGCCAGCAGTTGCAAACCATCGCCACGCCGAAACAGAACCCCCAAATCTGCGGCACGGCCCGTGCCGACCAAAATTGAGGTAGGCGTCGCAAGACCAAGCGCACATGGGCAGGCAATGACCAGCACGCTAACCGCGGCGATAATGGCCGAATTAACGCCTGCATCTGGCGCAAGAAAACGCCAACCCAAAAAAGTTCCCAATGCGATAAATAAAATCGTAGGTACAAATATGCGGATCACCCCGTCCAAATGTTTTTGGACAGGGAGTTTGGTGGCCTGCGCATCCTGAACCAAACGGACAATGCCCGCTAACATTGCGGTGGCACCGACACCCGTTGTTTTGATGTCCAATGTTCCATCCTGATTGACGGTGCCCGCAATCAAACGATCCCCAATTGATCGAACAACGGGCATCGGTTCACCCGTTATCATGGCCTGATCAACATAACTTTCGCCCGCGATCACTGCGCCATCGACTGGGATTTTTTCACCCGCCTTGACGCGCACGATAGCGCCTTTTTGCACCTGTTCAATCGGAGTTTCGGAAAACCCATCCTCGGTTTTGATCCAGGCCGTTTGGGGTTGAAGCCCGATCAAGCGTTCTATCGCGGCACCTGCCTTTCCCTTGGCGCGACTTTCCATGAATCGCCCGAATAAAATAAGGGTAATGATGACACCAGCCGCCTCGAAATACAGAAAATGTTGATCACTGGGCAACAGGTCGGGCGCAAACACAACACAGGTCGAATACCCCCATGCGGCCAATGTCCCAAGTGCCACCAATGAATTCATTTCAGGCGCACCTTTTAACAATGCCCGCAGCCCAATCGAATAGAATGCGCGCCCCGGCCAAATCATAACAGCGGAAATAAACAAAAATGACATCAATGCCCATAAATCCATCCCGATAAGGCTATGAACGAAGGCATGGATTGGTGGATAAATGTGCCCACCCATTTCAACGACAAAAACAGGAAGGGTAAGAAGCGCCGCCAAAATGGCACGCCGAAAATCCATGTTTCGGATAGGCTGAATTTCACCTTGCCGCTCAACCTGTCCAACGAATCCCGCGCGTTCGATAATTTCCAAAAATTCATCTGGGCTGGCTGTTCCAGCGATAAATTCGACCCAAATGCTTTGCGCCACACGGTTCAAACTGGCGGCGGTGACGGATGGATGTTCAATGATTTCGCGCTCTAATGTATCGGCCTGTGCGCCCGCTTGGATATCCGCAATCTGAATCATGACTTTATCAATTCTTGCTGGATACCCCACGGCCTGCAACGCCTGTTGAAGCTCTCTGGGCGAAATTGATGTATCCACACGCGCAGAATGCGTGGCGAGATTCACGATGGACTGCGTATCGCCCAAGGCATTCAATGCACGCTCCGCGCGTCCAGCACAGCCTGCACAGGTCATATTTTGTATCGATATGTTGAACGAAGTCATGATTAATCCTTGGATACCACTTACTTAGCGAAGTAAATCTGTATTTAATAGAGGTTGAAGCACGGCAATCGCTTTCCCTAGGTTTTTAAATTAGGTATGACACAGCATGACTTGGACACTACCTAACGTTTTGACAACCCTTCGACTGCTGGCGGCACCTGCGGTCGCCCTGATGTTTTTGTATTTTACACGGCCTTATGCGGACTGGTTCGCCCTAGTCTTGTTCGTGTCTGCCGCATTAACCGACTGGTTTGATGGCTACCTTGCACGCGCGTGGGGGCAGGAAAGCAAATTTGGCGCGATGCTGGACCCAATTGCAGACAAGGCGATGGTCGTTATCGCCCTAATGATCATCGTTGGATATTCGTCCATGTCTCCTTGGCTTGTCCTACCTGTCACCGTGATCCTGTTCCGTGAAGTGTTCGTTTCAGGACTGCGCGAATTTCTTGGCGACACGGCTGGCACGTTGAAAGTGACAAAACTGGCTAAATTGAAAACAACCGCCCAAATGATTGCGATCGCAACCCTGTTTTCGCAAGGCGTGTTTGAACACTATGTGGGAATGTCCACATATGGCATGAACGACGATATCATCACGGGGATCATTGCGGGCGATGTTGTCGATGAACTTGGATTAGTATGGAAGTTAGAGGCAATGTATTGGTCTGGTCAAATTGGTCTCTGGTTGCTTTGGATCGCAGCGGCATTAACATTGATCACTGGCATTGATTACTTTAACAAGGCGCTGCCACATTTAAAGGATGACACATGATTGAGGTGATTTATTTCGCATGGGTGCGTGAACGCATCGGCGAGGCACGTGAAAGCCATGAAACAAGTGCAAAAACCGTTCGCGATTTGATTGAGGAATTGAAACATAAAGAAGAGCGCTATGCCGTCGCGTTCTCTGATCTAAGCGCCATTCGCGTGGCCATAGATCAGGACCTTGTCGACATGGACAGTTCCATAGAAAACGCAAAAGAAGTGGCGTTCTTCCCACCGATGACGGGTGGGTGATGTGAAGATTTCTGTGCAAGCCGAGCCATTTGATTATGGCACATTATCAAACGCATTTGCCCAAGGTCATACGCATGTGGGCGCGGTTGTCACATTTTGTGGGATCGTGCGCGATGATGAATTGGGCGGCCTAAGCACCATGGAAATTGAACATTACCCAGGCATGACCGAAAAGGCAATCAACGCCCACTCCCAAATTGCAAAAAACAGATTTTCGCTTGCCGAAGTTTTGGTGATCCATCGGTATGGTTCCCTGAAACCAGGGGAAATGATCATGATGGTTGCAACAGCAGCGCCACACCGAAATGATGCATTCCAAGGGGCCGAATTTTTGATGGATTATTTGAAATCACGTGCGCCATTTTGGAAAAAGGAAATCGTGAACGGCGAACCACGTTGGGTTGACGCAAAACCCGAGGACGAAGACGCCCTATCACGTTGGTAAATCACTCTTTGGGTGCTGAAATCTTTTCAATATAGGCGCGCAGCTCTTCTGCTTCTAACCGCGCTTCGCGCAGGCCATCCATTGCGGCACGCAATTCGGCGTCTGTTTGGGTTAGCTGACTTGTCAATTCCGCCTCGCGTTGTTGCAAATAGGTGATTGCCTGATCACGCGTTTCTTCGGCTTCGTGAAGCTCTTGTGCCATTTTTTCAAATTCACCCAAGTCCGCTTTAGACACGCGCGTAAAGCGGCGCAGCAGCCAGTGAGAAAACCAACCCAAAGCAAAGGCCACAAATAAAACTGCCGAAATGGCGATGATGAATTCAAGTCTATTCATGATCTGTACCTTCAGGGTGATCGTGTTGATATGTGTCTAATAAACGGAATTCAATGCGGCGGTTTTTTTCGCGCCCCTCTTCCGTTTCATTGTCTGCGATTGGATCGGCTTCGCCATAGCCGTTCGCGACGTAAGATGAGGTGAGAACGCGACGGCGCTGCAATTCGTTTAGGATGGATGTCGCGCGCGATTGGCTCAGCCCCAAATTCATTTCAGCGCGCCCTTGGCTATCTGTATACCCTGCAATTTCCAAGGGGATTTCACCACATTCACGCAATACATCAGCAATATCATCCAACACCTGATGGGCCGTCAAATCAACGCGATCTGAGCTTGGCTCAAAATTGATTTTGCGCGCTGAGGTTAGGGCGCCGATATCAGCGATACATTCATCTGCTGATGGACCCAAGGGTTCCTCGTGATGGGGTTCTTCCAAAGTATCTATAGAAAGCGACAAAACCTGATACTGTGATAACTTATTTTGGAACAATTCCGTAATTTGCGCGTTCATGGTGTCATCATAAGTTTGGCCAGAAATCTCAGCCCCACCCGAAGATAAAATAGCACTGCCTTGGCGCAGGTTTGCCATTGCTTCAATGGCGGTCAGCGCGTGGATCGTGCGATCATCATCGTATACGTCATCCAACCGAACGGAAAGATGCACGTTATCCTTACCAAAGCGGGCCTCAGCCATGCTTTGAACCATATCTTTGGCGACTTCTGTTGGTAGAATACCACGCAGCTGAACATTTCGTTCCGGGCTGAGCGTGATCAAAAAGTCGGGCGCAAAATTCACCTCTTTATCTGGTTCGGGTCGCTCAACTTGCAACATGTACTCTGTCGGCAGATCACGAGCGAGTTTAGCTTTTACTCGGCTAAAAAATTCCGCATTTGTATCCTTTGAAACCAACAATTTAACCTCAGTTCCCAAAACTGTGGCTGTCGCCTCTTGGAATTGGTCAACTGCTCCTAATGTTGCGAAAACAGTTTGCTTCCACGCTGCCGTTGGTCTGCCCAGACCCATCTGACAATCCCGTTTGATTTCAAAATTCAAATTCGCCGCAGTGGCTTGAAACTCGTCCAGGGCAGCTTCCTCTTGGAACGTGCACACGGAAATTTCTTTCGCGGTGGCTGCCTTTGAAACCGAAAATACAAATGGTGCAATGACACGGCGGGGTGCATTGATTGTGATATCGGTTGTCAGATCATCCGAGGCCATCATGCCAACTTGACGTTCAAACGCCTGACCCTGCGCATAGTCATTCGCAACCATATTTCCCCGAATTTCCCCAGTCGTCACAGTCAATTTGGCAGTATCAACCAATGATAGGAGTTCAACCGAGGCACGCACTGCTATTGGCCAACTTTCAGCTACGGGAAAATCAGCAGTTTGCAACAATTGTGAAACTTGCGCCTCGGGCCCGACTGCGCCTTTGATCGAAGCGATCAAACTATCGATGCCATAGCGCGCAGGCAGCATTCCCATTAATGAAACGGACTTGCCCGTTCTGAGGATTTCAAGTTTGAATTCTGGGGGCGTGATTTCGACACTGTCGATGACATTCATTTGGTCAATCACACGGGCCGCGTCAACCACTGTGCCAGCGGCGCTTTTGGCCTTAAAACGCATCGCCTCAGAAGGCGCATTTCCAATCACAAAAACCTGCAATCCTTCTGTTTCGACATCTGCCCAATGATACCCTGCCTCAGACAGTGCGCGGCGCACATCTGTTTCGGTTGTCTCTTCAATCAAATTCACAGCTGAGATTGCGGCAAAAACACTAAAGCCTGCGCCGATCAGCAAAAATGCGAATGAAAACACCAATGTCGATAATCGCATGTTATGCCCTGCTTGCTCCCAGCAAAACTGATAATCAGATCAGATCATACTTGCAATCATAGCATTGCGGCGATGGCGAAAAACAGCACAACAATCAATCCGGCATCTCGATTAGAGCGAAACAGCATCATCAAACGGATTGGGTCGTTTGCATCAAATCTCCCCATCTGCCATCGCAGATGCATCCAAAATGCGGGCACCGCCAACATCGCAATAAGGGTTGAGAGCGTCCCACGTTCGGCGCACGCCAAATACGTCGCGATGCCCAGTAAAATTGCCGAAAGGATCGAAAACGCAAACAACCATGTTGGCGTTCGATCTGCAAATAAACGCGCAGTGGATTTTACACCAATCAAAGCATCATCTTCACGATCCTGATGGGCATAAATCGTATCATAAAACAGCGTCCAAATGATCCCTGCGGCATAAAGCAAAACCGCCTCTAGGCGCAAAACGCCCGAGTGCGCGACATAGATCATCAATGCCCCCCAATTGAACGCAAGCCCCAAAAACGCCTGCGGCCACCAAGTAAATCGTTTGGCAAATGGATAAATAGCCACCAAAGCAAGCGATGCAAATCCAAGGATGATGGCCTGCACATTGTACGAAAATAGGATCAGTGCAGCGATACCCGCCTGCAATATCATCCATATGATCGCCTGCGTCACAGTCACCTGACCAGATGGAATTGGACGGGAACGTGTGCGCTCAACAGCACCATCAATTTTGCGGTCTGTTATATCATTCCATGTACAACCCGCGCCACGCATCAAAAACGCACCAATGGCACAGGACAAAAAAATCCAGGTATCGTGCAACGCAAATTGACCATCTGATAAAATGGCCAATCCCAGTCCCCACCAACAAGGCAACAATAATAGCCATGTTCCTATCGGACGATCAGCACGCGACAGGCGTAAATATGGGCGCGAAAGTCGCGGTGCAAGCTGATCGACCCAATTTCCTGAAACAGCGTCAGAAACTTGTCCCTCTACCTCTGGTGTTGGGGAAAATTGCGACATAAGGTGGCTCCATGACGGTCAAGATTAGGCTCTTTGTAGATCACACGCTTGGAGAAGCGCAACTTGTTCCGCTTGATCGTGATCAAGCAAACTATCTTTTTGCGGTAATGCGCCTATCGGTTGGGGATGCCATCTTGGTCTTTAATGGCAAAGATGGCGAATGGCAGACCGAAATAGAGGCAGGTAACAAAAAATCCGCCACTCTTAAATGCCTGCACAAAACTAAAACCTTGCAAGAGCCGCCAGATGTTTGGCTGTTGTTTGCACCCATTAAAAAGGCACGGACAGATTTCATCGTGGAAAAGGCCACCGAATTAGGTGCCGCCGCGATTTTTCCGATTTCAACGGACTTCACCAATTCTGAGCGCATCCGACAGGACCGACTACAGGCCCATGCAGTCGAGGCGACCGAGCAATGTGGTGGAACCTATGTGCCAACCGTGCACGACTTACAAAAACTGGATACTGTTCTGGATCAGTGGCCGCATGATCGCCATCTGCTTTACTGTGATGAGGGTCTGGTTGGCGCAGCAACAGCATTTGGTACCCTTCCGTTAGGTAAGTGGGCGATTTTGATTGGACCAGAGGGCGGTTTTTCTGATCGTGAAAGAACGAAAATTTCAAAGATGCAACAGTCCTTTCCAGTTAGCCTGGGACCGCGCATTTTACGCGCAGACACGGCTGCGGTTGCAGCGCTGTCTCTGTGGCAGGAACATCTAGGGGACTGGTGCTGATGCGACAGGACGCGATTGAAACACTTCAACGGTTTAGTGGATTGATTATTGCCCTCTGCACAATTTGTTTGGGCCTTTATTGGATTTTAAACAGTTTTGGACTGCTGATGATTGTCGGGTATCCAGTCACGTTTATTGGTATCGCACTTGGATATTCTGCAATTCAACGCCTTAGATTTCATCGCAACACCGAAGGTCAGGGCATCGTTCATTTTGTAGAAGGGCAAATAACATATTTCGGACCCGAAAGTGGTGGGATCGTTGCTGTTGGCGATATTACGCGGGTTATGCTGCACAAAATTGGGCGTGAAAACGTTTGGGTCATCGAACAACCTGCACAACCAGCGTTGGTTATTCCAACAAATGCTCAGGGTGCAGATCGCCTTTTTGACGCATTTGTTTTACTGCCAAATTGGAATGTCGAATTCACTCTGTCGCGACTAGAGGATAATCAGTCGCTCGAAGATGTGATTTGGCAATCTAATCAATATTTAGATCAAACAAGGTACATTCATTGACATAAGAGAAAAACGTATTAATCCCTTTACAAAACTATTCGATCGGAGACTTATCAATGTCGATCCCTCAATCCGGTGGCGGCCCCATCGAACGTTATGAACAAATGGCCGAATATCTGGCATCGGGGTGTAAACCGAAAGAGGATTGGCGCATCGGAACCGAGCATGAAAAATTCGGATTTTGCAAAGATAGTTTATTACCATTGCCATACGAAGGTGAGCGTTCCATTCATGCAGTGTTATCCGCCCTGCGTGACCGCCATGATTGGCAAGAGCTTCGCGAAGCTGATCAACTCATCGGTCTGACAAAAGACGGGGCGAACATTTCCCTAGAGCCTGGTGGCGCGCTGGAATTATCGGGCGCACCGCTTGAAACGATCCATGAAACCTGTGACGAGGTGAATGTTCACCTGAAAGAGGTCAAAGATATCGCGGACGAAATTGGCGTGGGCTTTATTGGACTGGGCGCGGCGCCTACCTGGATGCACGAAGAAATGCCATTGATGCCAAAAGGGCGCTATAAATTGATGGATGCCTATATGGGCAAGGTTGGTACGATGGGGCGCACGATGATGCGTCGAACGAGCACCGTTCAGGTCAATTTGGATTATTCATCCGAAGCAGACATGATCCAAAAACTGCGCGTCGGCATCGCGCTTCAGCCTGTCGCCGTCGCCCTATTTGCGAATTCCCCGTTTTTTGAGGGCAAACCAAACGGTCACAAAAGTTGGCGCAGCCGTGTTTGGCGCGATACCGATAATGCCCGCGCAGGTATGATCCCATTTGTATTTGATGACGATTTTGGTTTCGAACGTTGGGTGGAATATGCGTTGGATGTACCGATGTATTTTGTCTATCGCGACGGAAAATACATTGACGCGTTGGGGCAATCTTTCCGCGACTTCTTGGACGGAAAATTACCTGCACTTCCAGGTGAAAAACCAACGCTCAGCGATTGGGCAGACCACCTGACAACTGCGTTCCCAGAAGCACGCATTAAAAAATATATTGAAATGCGCGGTGCAGATGGCGGCCAATGGCGTCGATTATGCGCATTGCCCGCGTTTTGGGTTGGTCTGTGTTACGAACAAGACAGCCTAGATGCAGCCTGGGATTTGGTAAAGGATTGGGATGCCGAAACGCGCGAGGCGCTGCGTGTAACAGCATCTGTCGATGGATTGTGTGCAAAGGTTGGCAATATCGACATGCATGAGCTTTCCAAATCTGTTTTGGACATCGCGCATGCGGGCCTAGCAAAACGCGCGCGCCCTGGTGCGGGTGGCATGATTCCAGATGAAACACATTTTCTAAACGCGCTGATGGAAAGCGTAGAAACAAAAAAAACACCTGCTGACGAACTTATGGATCATTACAACGGTGCGTGGGCCGGTGATCTAAATCGGATCTTTGCCGAATTTAGCTACTAAAATTGTATGTGTTAACGGACCCGTAAAGGATCGCCACATATACCTGACCTTGGGTGAGATATAGGTGGTGAACATGGCAAATGACCAAACGGTCGCGCTAGTTTTCATCAAACAGAAAAAGATCATCGCAGCAGATGAGCATCATGGTGGTGCCTGGAAAGTGGTGAAACGATTACACCGCAATATGTTATTGCGCTTCGTTAAAAATTAAGCGCAATAGCCGCGCCCAAGCCTGCGCCAATGATGGCCAATAGGGCGCCAAAAAAAAGCGGTCTTTTAGATTTTTTCTCAGGTGCACCGCCGGCTGTTGCCTGCTTCATCAAGGCTTGCTCAACGATGCCTGGCAAACGTGGTCCAAAACGCGCGACAACCGCCAATGTGTTTTTCAGATCATTCAAGACTGCCAGAGGCCCAATACTGTCACGGATGTACCCCTCGACAACGGGTTTTGCCACCTGCCATATATTTATGCGGGGGTCCAACGAACGTGCAACACCCTCGACCACAACCATAGTACGCTGCAGCAGGATAAGTTCGGTACGCGTTTCCATTCCAAAACGTTCTGTCACCTCAAACAGGTGATTTAACAGGCGTCCCATTGATATTTGTGTGGCATCCATTCCAAAGATAGGTTCGCCGACAGCGCGCAGTGCCCGCGCAAATTCTTCGACGTCCTGTGTGGCGGGTACGTAGCCAGCCTCAAAATGCACTTGGGCGACGCGGTGATAATCACGGCGAATAAATCCAAATAATATTTCGGCATAAACGCGGCGGGTATATTCATCGATATATCCCATTATCCCAAAATCGAGTGCGATAACCTCACCTGCGGTTCCGACACGCAAGTTACCTTGGTGCATGTCTGCATGGAAATATCCATCCCGCAATGCGTGCGTCAGGAAGCTTTGCAGGACTTTCTCGCCCAAACGCTCGCGATCAAATCCAGCGTGGTCAAGCGCATCATTATCACCCAGCGGAATGCCCTCAACCCAATCTAACGTCATCACGCGCTTTGCGGAATAACTCCAACGAACGTTGGGAACGTGAAAACCATCATCTTTTTCAGTATTCGCCGCGAATTCAGAAGCAGAAGCACTCTCTAGTCGTAAATCAAGTTCACCTCGAACAACGCCTTCAAAATGGCGAATGACATCCATTGGACGCAAACGTCGTGCGAAAGGCGCAAATATTTCAACCATATTGGCCGCCAAATAAAAGGCATCTACATCGCGAATAAAGGAACGCTCAATCCCCGGACGCAAAACTTTGACAGCAACCCATTCGCCAGTCGCATCCAACCGCGCTTTGTGTACTTGCGCAAGCGACGCTGCGGCAATCGGTTCGCTGAATTCAGAAAACATGTCCCCAATTGGGCGTTCCAATTCGGCTTCAATGGTTTTCTTTGCAATCTCAACAGAAAACGGCGGCAGTTTGTCCTGCAAAACGCGCAACTGTTGTGCCAATTCACTACCAACAACATCTGGTCGTGTACTTAAGATTTGGCCAAACTTAATATACGCTGGACCCAGCGCCGTCAGCGCACGGGGCACTGGTGGCATCGACGGATCACCAGTGTAGCCAAGCAATTTAAATGGATATCCCAAAACCCTTGCAACAATTCGAACACCGCGCGGCGCTTCAACGGCTTCCAATACTTGTCGCATTGCACCAGTCCGTTCAAAGGTTGCGCCCGTCCGGATAAGGCGCCAAATGTTATGCACGCCGCGCATTTAGATTTTCCAACCAGAATGAAGACAGGCAATTCCCATCGTTAGATTGCGATATTTCGCATTCTCAAATCCTGCCGATTTGACCATGCCCAAAAAAGTTTCTTGATCTGGAAATTTGCGAATTGATTCAACCAAATATTGATAACTATCTGCGTCATTCGCAATCATTTTACCCATTTTCGGAATAACATTGAATGAATAACGATCGTACGCCCATTGCAGCAGGTCGTTGGGAATTTGCGAAAACTCTAGCACCATCAAACGCCCACCCGGTTTCAGGACACGAAACGCCTCATTCAACGCTTCTTGGGGGCGCGTTACATTTCGAATTCCAAAGCTGATCGTATAAACATCAAATGTGTTATCTTCGAATGGAAGCGCCATAGCGTCGCCAACAACCCAGTCGAGCTGTTCGGCCATCTGCCCCGCTTCTGCACGTTTGCGGCCCTCAACCAACATGGGTTCAGTCAAATCAAGAACCGTTGCGTGTCCTGCGCCCGCACGTTTTAAAAACCGAAAAGAAATATCACCCGTGCCACCCGCAACGTCCAATAATCGCTGACCTGCACGTGGCGCAAGCCAGTCCATCATTGCGTCTTTCCATAACCGATGGATGCCCCCTGACATTACATCGTTCATAATGTCGTATTTATTCGCAACACTGCCGAACACGCCTTGTACTCTGGATGCTTTTTCGGTTTCAGGAACAGTCTGAAATCCAAAATGGGTTGTGCCGTTTTCGTCAGTGGTCATAACATTATCCATAGTACAGGTTTCCCCCTACTTATAATCCGATTGAAGGGGGTTACAATGCGACTAAATTATTTAGTCGTGAAACGTAGCTAATCCCACAACTGGAATATGGGGGTGTAATGCCAGAATTACCTGAAGTCGAAACTGTTATGCGCGGGATAGAACCCGCAATGACAGGGTACAGGATTGATCAGCTCATCCTCAATCGCCCCGATCTGCGGTGGCCGTTTCCAGGCGGTATGGCAGAACGTGTTTCAGGGGCCAAAGTGCTGGGGTTACGTCGACGTTCCAAATACATCTTGGCCGATTTAGACAGCAACGAAACGCTTTTAATCCATCTGGGAATGTCTGGGCGGATTTTGGTTTCGGGTGACCCTCTAGGCAACTTTGTGCGCGACCACCCACCAATCGAAAAACATGATCATGCTATTTTTTCCATGGAAAATGGCGCGCGTATCACCTTTAACGATCCACGTCGTTTCGGTGCAATGGATTTACTGGATACCGCTTTAGGCGATGCACACCCGTTGCTACGCAATATTGGACCTGAACCATTTGGTAATGAATTCCACGAAGATTACCTTGTGAATATTCTCAAAAAGAAAAATTCTCCGATAAAATCTGCACTTCTGGATCAGCGCATTATTGCGGGATTAGGAAATATCTATGTTTGCGAGGTTTTATTTCGTGCAGGGATCTCTCCTAAAAAATTGGCAGGTAAAATCAGCGCCAAGCGGACGGCACCTATGGTCGCAATCATCCGAGACGTTTTGGGTGAAGCGATCCAAGCAGGTGGTTCCACACTAAGGGATTTTCGACACAGCGATGGTGAACTGGGATATTTTCAACACACATTCAAAGTATATGGTCGCGAAGATGAGGCATGTACCAACACTGACTGTGATGCGAAAATAAAGCGTATCTTCCAATCTGGACGATCAAGTTTCTATTGCCCCAAATGTCAAAGATAGCTTGATCAATGTCCGTTTCGTGATAAGCAAGTGGACTGAATGTAACAATTGAGAGATATCTTCATGGCTTATGAGACGATCACCGTCGAAGTGGAAAACCATATTGCCCTGATTAAACTTAATCGCCCCGACGCACTGAACGCATTGAATGCAGAGTTGTTGATGGAACTGGTTGATGCCCTTGAATCCGCACAGAAAAGTGAAATGGTGCGCTGTATTGTGATCACTGGTTCTGAAAAGGCATTCGCAGCTGGCGCTGATATCAAGATGATGAGCAGCAAGTCGTTTTCAGATGTGTTCAATGAGAATCTTTTTGGCGAAGAATCGGACAGAATTGGACGCATTCGCAAACCTATCATCGCGGCTGTTTCTGGCTATGCGCTTGGGGGTGGATGCGAATTGGCGATGATGTGTGACTTTATCATCGCAGCGGACAATGCAAAATTCGGTCAACCGGAAATCAATCTGGGTGTGATTGCGGGTATGGGCGGTTCGCAACGCATGACCCGCTATATTGGCAAATCCAAATCAATGGACATGAACCTGACAGGACGCTTAATGGAAGCGGACGAGGCGGAACGCTGTGGGCTTGTTAGCCGCGTAGTGCCGACCAAAAAATTGATTGATGAGGCAATGGGTGCTGCTGCTAAAATTGCAGAAAAATCGATGATGGCTGTGATGGCAGCAAAAGAGGCCGTTAATCGTTCTTACGAAACAACATTGGATGAAGGGTTGCTATTTGAACGTCGCTTGTTCCATTCGCTCTTTGCGACAGAGGACCAAAAAGAAGGAATGGCCGCCTTTATCGAGAAACGCGAAGCACAGTTTCGCGACAAATAAAGAAAATTGGGGGCGTTTTTAGTGTTTTTGGTCTCTGACCTGTTGACTCAGCTTCGAGTCGGGCCTAAAGACGCGACCTCAGGAATATGTAACCCAAACAGTGGGATTTGAATCGCATGGCAAACACGCCTCAATCTAAAAAACGCGCACGTCAATCAGAGCGTCGTGCAGACGTTAATAAATCACGTCGTTCACGTATCCGGACTTTCTTGCGCAAAGTTGAAGAAGCAATCGAGAGTGGTGATCGTGACGCGGCTTCTGCCGCTCTGCGTGCAGCACAGCCTGAATTGATGCGCGGCGTCACAAAAGGCATTTTTCACAAGAACACAGCAGCGCGTAAAATGTCACGCCTGTCTGCACGCGTGAAAGCAATCGCATAAGAATTTGAAGTCATCTGTATTTCACGGAATGCGTCGCCCTACAGGTGGCGCATTTTTTTTGTGTAAAAAAGTTTCGAAAAGAGATTCTTTTTAGGAAAAGTAAGAGTCAAGCTATAAGAATTGTTGCCCTCAACAATTCGAAATTGTTACCTTAGGTTTGCGACTCGCATCGCCTGGGGGGGCAGCTGGTTTTATGAAGCGTACATGCGCGCTGACACGTAG
This sequence comes from Paracoccaceae bacterium, assembly GCA_017852835.1. Lineage (GTDB taxonomy): Bacteria > Pseudomonadota > Alphaproteobacteria > Rhodobacterales > Rhodobacteraceae > HIMB11. Next base: position 77,631 of record JAFMKS010000001.1, on the reverse strand, counting down.
TTTTACTACGAAAATCACTACTGCCCATTCATGAAATTGACTATTTGATCGCCTGGTGTGTGCCATATCAGGGGCCAGTGGTCTTTTTGCGTTGTGGGTCGAGGGACACAAAAAATATAAGAACGGACGACACATGGCGCAGGAAATTTGGGGCGAGATCAAAGAAGCGATCAAGCAAACAGTTGGAGCGAATAACTTCAACACGTGGATTGCACCCCTAAATTTTTGTGAAATCGAAAATGGCGTTGCGGTTTTTGAAGTGCCCACCAATTTCATCGGCAATTATGTTGCCCAAAACTTCTCTGACGTGCTGTTGTTCCAACTATCAGCATTATTCGGTGATGTGCGTCGTTTGCGTTTTGATGTTGCCACTTCGGTGCAACCTGCGCAGCCAAAAGCGCGCAAAATCGTTGAGAATGGTGAACACGAAACAAAATCATCTGACGAACTTCCCGGAGCCCCATTGGACCCACGCTTCAAATTTGACACATTCGTTGTCGGCAAACCAAATGAATTGGCGCACGCCGCTGCGCGGCGTGTTGGTGAAGGGGAAGCCGTCAGCTTTAATCCACTATTTCTGTATGGCGGGGTTGGTTTGGGTAAAACCCACCTGATGCACGCAATTGCATGGGAACTACAAAGCCGCAGACCTGATCCTAACGTGGTGTACCTCTCTGCTGAGCAATTCATGTACCGATTTGTTCAGGCTTTGCGCGAACGCAAGATGATGGATTTCAAACAACTGTTCCGTTCGGTTGATGTTCTAATGGTGGACGATGTACAATTCATCGCGGGCAAAGACAGCACGCAAGAAGAGTTTTTTCACACCTTCAACGCACTGGTTGATCAAAATAAACAAATCATCATCTCTGCAGATCGTGCACCGAGCGAGATCAAGGATCTGGAAGAACGCATTAAAAGCCGTCTACAGTGTGGTTTGGTCGTTGATTTACATCCGACCGACTATGAATTACGCCTTGGCATTTTGCAATCCAAGGTCGAGCAGTACAGCACCCAATATCCAGACGTCACATTCGATAAGAATGTGTTGGAATTCCTTGCATTGCGCATTTCGACCAATGTGCGGGTCCTTGAAGGGTCGCTTACACGTTTATTCGCATTTGCGTCACTTGTTGGCCGCCACATCACGCTCGAGGTGACCCAAGATTGTTTGGCGGATATTTTACGAGCGTCCGAGCGCAAGATCACTGTAGAAGAAATTCAGCGTAAGGTTTCAGAGCATTACAACATTCGACTTTCAGACATGATCGGACCAAAGCGTTTGCGCACCTACGCCCGCCCACGTCAGATTGCAATGTATTTGGCCAAACAAATGACCAGCCGCAGTTTACCTGAAATCGGACGCCGTTTTGGTGGGCGTGATCACACCACTGTGATGCATGGTGTGAAACGTGTTGAAGAATTAAAAGTCCAAGACGGGCAAATCGCAGAAGATTTGGAAATGCTGCGCCGCGCGCTTGAGGCATAAGCAAAATACACTCCGCTAAACATCCATGAGCAAGGCCAATTGGCCTTGACGGTAGTGTTATTTCCGTTGACAACAGAGAAAAGACTTGAGCCGGCAGTTGAATGTCGTATTTTACTAGTCCCGGCTAAGATAGGAGCAAGGATTATGAAGCTTAGCATTGAGCGTGGCGCTCTGTTAAAAGCAGTTTCTCAGGCGCAATCAGTTGTGGAACGACGCAACACGATACCAATCCTTGCAAATGTTCTGATCGAGGCCGAAGGCGAACATGTACAATTCCGGGCGACTGACTTGGACATCGAAGTTGTCGACAAAACAGTTGCGCAGGTGGAACGCGCGGGCGCAACCACGGTTTCTGCTGTCACGCTGCATGAAATCGTTCGAAAATTACCAGACGGCGCCTTAGTCACACTCTCCGACGATGCAGCCAAAGGTCGCTTGACCGTGGACGCAGGTCGATCAAACTTCTCTTTGGCGACCCTGCCTAAAGAAGATTTTCCAGTAATGGCATCGTCTGAATACGATTCAAATTTTTCGGCGCCTGCGCCTGTGCTACGCAGACTATTTGATAAGTCTAAGTTTGCCATTTCAACCGAAGAAACACGCTATTACCTGAACGGTGTCTACATGCACATTGCGGATGCTGATGGGGGTCAGGTGTTGCGCTGTGTGGCAACAGATGGTCACCGTTTGGCACGCATTGATGCCGATCTACCCGACGGTGCATCCGACATGCCAGGCATCATCGTGCCACGCAAAACAGTTGGTGAACTGCGCAAGCTGCTGGAAGATGACGATGTTCAAATCGCTGTTTCCGTGTCAGAAACAAAGGTCCGCTTTGCGACCCCTGAAATCACCCTAACATCCAAGGTCATTGACGGCACCTTCCCAGATTATCAACGCGTCATTCCCGCTGGCAACACCCGCCGCCTAGAAGTGGATGCAAGCGAATTTGCCAAAGCGGTGGATCGTGTTTCGACTGTTTCATCAGAGCGGTCGCGGGCGGTGAAATTGTCCCTAGACGAAGATCGTTTGGTTCTGTCTGTGAATTCCCCTGACAGCGGCGCCGCAGAAGAGGAATTGGCGGTGGCTTATGGCGACGAGCGTTTGGAAATTGGATTTAACGCCAAATACCTGCTTGAAATTGCCAGCCAAGTTGATCGCGAAAACGCTGTGTTTATGTTCAACTCATCTGGTGATCCCACATTGATGCGCGAAGGCAACGACACGACAGCAGTCTATGTTGTTATGCCAATGCGTGTGTGATCCGCGGGTCGGCATTGGGTAGGTAATGTTACATCTATCTACCCTTCTTCTCTCTCATTTTCGCTCTCACAAACTGGCGCGTTTAACGTTTGATCAGCGCCCTGTTGCAATTTATGGCAACAATGGTTCGGGCAAAACGAATATCCTAGAGGCAGTATCGCTATTTTCCCCAGGTCGGGGCATGCGACGTGCCAGCGCACTGGATATGACACGTCGCCCCGAAAGCTTGGGTTGGCAACTCCAATCTGACCTTGTTCGGGATAAACATGTTCACCAGACAAAAATCACATCCGACGAAGGCGCCGCACGGCGGGTTTTAATTGACGATAAACCTGTTTCGCAGCTCGCCCTTGGGGAAATATCACGCGTCATTTGGTTGGTGCCCGCCATGGACCGTCTATGGATAGAAGGTGCAGAAGGACGTCGCCGTTTTCTCGATCGTATCACGCTTAGCTTTTTCCCCTCACACGCCGAAGCGTCACTGAATTACGAAAAGGCGATGCGTGAACGCAATAAGTTGTTGAAAGAACAAATTCGAGATGCCCACTGGTATCGCGCCATTGAATTGCAAATGGCGCAGACTGGTATCGAAATTCACACGGCGCGGATGCGTGCGCTGGACCTGATACAAAATGCCCAAGGTACCGCCGCCACTGAGTTTCCAGTGGCGCAGTTGACACTTGAACAAAGCGAGGGCGACATGCCTACCTTGGTCGATGACCTGAAAAGCGCTCTTGAGGAAAGCCGGTTACGCGACATGGCCGCTGGCCGCACCTTGGTCGGACCGCATCGCACGGATATGATCGGTGTATTTCAGCGCAAAGGTGTGCTTGCAAAGGATTGTTCAACAGGTGAGCAAAAGGCGTTGTTGATCTCCATGATCCTTGCCAATGCACGCGCGCTAAAGGAACAGATAGGCACGGCCCCATTGGTCCTGCTGGATGAAGTTTCGGCACATTTGGATAACCAACGACGCGCGGCCCTCTATCAAGAGGTCTGCGATTTGGGTGCTCAGGCATGGATGACGGGCACTGAAATCGACGTTTTTCAAGAACTTGGTGATCGTGCTCAGGCGATACAAGTGACGGATGCAAACGGCCTGTCAACCTGCACACAACATGACACTTGTTTAATCTGATCATCAGGCGTAGTGCATCGGTCAAAGGATCGGTTCATGACAGCAAGCATTTTTGATTTGGCACTTTATGCGGGTGGAATTTTCGTCCTCTTCCTAACACCTGGGCCTGTGTGGATGGCAATTGTCGCACGCACCCTGTCTGGCGGTATTGGCTCTGCTTGGCCCTTGGCGTTTGGGGTTGTTGTGGGCGATATTTTATGGCCGATCCTCGCAATCCTTGGAGTAAGCTGGGTCGCAACACAATACGACGGATTTTTAGATGTCCTGAAATATGCCGCCACAATGATCTTTTTCGCTCTCGGGATCAGCCTGATCCGCAATGCCGATCAGTCCATAAGCGGCGACAATAGATTGACCAGACCTGGCCAATGGGCGGGTTTCATTGCTGGTGTTGCGATAATCCTCAGCAACCCGAAAGCGATCCTGTTTTACATGGGTGTTCTGCCAGGATTTTTTGATCTATCTGGCGTCTCAACACTTGATATCATCGCGATTTGCACGATCTCAGCCATTGTTCCCTTTCTTGGAAATCTTGGGCTTTCAGTGATGGTGGACCGTGTACGTCATCTTCTGAACTCGCCTTCAGCACTGCGTAAGGTCAATATGATTTCTGGCCTTCTCTTGATCGTGGTGGGTATCGTCATCTCCCTGACTTAACACACAAAATATTGTGTTGGGGCGTGACATTCGCCCCCAGAAATCGTATAATTTCGCGAAAGAATAGAAGGTGGCGTGAATGTCAGAGCCAGAGCAAAACAACAATTCATACGGCGCAGAATCTATTAAGGTTCTCAAAGGGTTAGAGGCAGTTCGCAAACGTCCTGGGATGTATATCGGGGATACGGACGATGGCTCTGGTCTGCATCATATGGTGTACGAAGTTGTCGACAACGGCATTGACGAGGCATTGGCAGGACACGCCGACTATGTTCACGTAAAAATTCATGCCGATAGCAGCGTTTCGGTTCGCGACAATGGCCGCGGGATTCCCGTTGATATGCACCCAGAAGAGGGCGTTTCAGCAGCCGAAGTCATCATGACACAGCTACACGCTGGCGGTAAATTTGACAGCAACTCTTATAAGGTGTCTGGCGGTCTGCACGGTGTGGGTGTTTCCGTCGTGAACGCCCTATCCGTCTGGTTAGAGTTAAAAGTTTGGCGCAATGATAAAGTCCATATCGCACGCTTTGAACATGGTGAAACCGCCAAACACCTAAAGGTGATTGGCGATGCGAATGGGGAAAAGGGAACCGAGGTTCGCTTTCTTGCCTCAACTGAAACATTCTCTAACCTAGAATATTCATTTGAAACTCTGGAAAAGCGTCTGCGTGAGTTGGCGTTTTTGAATTCAGGTGTGCGCATCATTCTTGAGGATGAGCGTCCTGCAGAACCCCTTCGGACCGAGTTGTTCTATGAAGGCGGGGTAAAAGAATTTGTGAAATATCTGGACCGTTCAAAATCATCAATGATGCCAGAACCCATTTTCGTCACGGGTGAACGTGATGATATCGGGGTTGAGGTCGCGATGTGGTGGAACGACAGTTATCATGAAAACGTACTACCCTTTACAAACAATATTCCGCAGCGCGATGGTGGAACGCATATGGCGGGTTTCCGTGCCGCGTTGACCAGAACGATCAATAACTATGCACAAACCAGTGGTATCGCCAAAAAGGAAAAGGTGAACTTTACAGGTGATGATGCCCGCGAGGGATTAACCTGCGTTTTATCGGTCAAAGTGCCTGATCCTAAATTTTCCAGCCAAACCAAAGATAAGCTGGTTTCTTCAGAGGTTCGGCCCGCTGTCGAAAGCCTGATGAACGAAAAACTGGCTGAATGGTTTGAGGAAAATCCAAACGAAGCAAAAACAATCGTTGGAAAGATCATCGAGGCGGCCCTTGCCCGCGAGGCTGCGCGCAAGGCGCGTGAACTAACCCGTCGTAAAACGGCGTTGGATGTAAATTTCCTTGCCGGCAAGCTAAAAGATTGTTCGGAAAAAGACCCATCCAAAACAGAAGTATTCTTGGTCGAGGGTGACTCGGCTGGGGGTTCCGCACAAACAGGGCGTGATCGTCGGACACAGGCAATTCTGCCCCTTCGCGGGAAAATCCTGAACGTGGAACGCGCACGTTTCGATCGCATGCTGGCCAGTCAGGAAATTGGCAACCTAGTTATGGCATTGGGCACTGGGATTGGGCGCGATGAATTCAATCTTAGCAAACTGCGTTACCACAAGATTGTCATTATGACGGACGCCGACGTTGATGGCGCGCACATCCGTACATTGTTGCTAACATTCTTTTATCGCCAGATGCCTGAATTGGTCGAAGCGGGCCATTTGTTCGTCGCCCAACCACCTCTTTATAAAGTCAGCCGTGGTAAGTCCGAAGTGTACCTAAAGGACCAGGGCGCATTGGATGACTATCTGGTTCAGCAGGGGATTGATGGTGCGGTTCTACGGCTCGGCTCAGGCGCCGAAATGGCGGGGCAGGATTTGGCCCGCGTCGTGGAAGAGGCGCGCCAACTACGCCGCGTGTTAGAAGCGTTCCCAACCCATTACCCACGCCATATTTTGGAACAAGCGGCCATTGCAGGTGCATTCGTTCCAGGTGCGGTTGATGCAAACCTGCAGGGGATTGCAGATCAGGTTGCGGAACGTTTGAACCAAATCGCGCTGGAATATGAACGCGGTTGGACAGGTCGCATTACGCAAGATCACGGTATTCGCCTGTCGCGAATTTTGCGTGGCGTTGAGGAAATGCGTACACTTGATGGCCCAATGTTGCGATCAGGTGAAGCACGTAAGGCCGGCAGCTTTACCGAAAGTCTTAATGAAGTCTATGGCAGCACCGCGACATTGGTGCGCAAAGACCGTAGTTTGGCCATTCATGGGCCACTGGATCTGCTGGATGCGATCTTGAAAGAAGGTGAAAAGGGTCTGACATTGCAACGCTACAAGGGTCTGGGTGAAATGAACCCTGATCAGCTATGGGAAACTACATTGGACCCAGATGCCCGTACTCTGTTGCAAGTCAAAATCGAAGACGCCGCCGAGGCAGATGATCTGTTCACCAAACTTATGGGGGACGTCGTCGAGCCGCGCCGCGAGTTCATTCAAAGCAACGCGCTAAGCGTCGAAAACTTGGATTTTTAATCTGACTGCAAACAAGCGATAAATTGGTCAATCATATCATGCGTGATTGACCAATCGCAGACCAATCGTCCCATAATCATTTGGTCCATCGGACCCTCGACATCATCCCAATAGTATACGGCACCTGCGGCCTCTGCACGTTTGTGTAGCGCTCGGGGCATATCGAAAAAGGTCATGTTGCCATCGGGATTACCACGCAACTGCACATCAGGGATTGTTTCCAGCCCCGCTTTTAGTCGCGCGAAGTTTCCATTTGCACGGCGTGCCAGATCCAGCCACAAATCATCTGTAAGATAGGCCAACATCTGCGCCGACAAATAACGGTGCTTGGAAAACAGATGCGCACCACGTTTGCGACGCAGTTCAAATTCCCATGCATGTTTCGGATCGAAAAAGATTACACCCTCGACCCCCATCAATCCGTTTTTTGTTCCCCCAAAACTGAGGGCATCGACCCCTGCACACCATGTCATTTCGGCAGGCGACGCATTTCGCGCCACAATGGCATTCGTAAATCGCGCCCCGTCCATATGTAGGGCAAGGCCATAGGTTTTGGCCACATTGGAAATGGCTTGAACCTCTTCCACGGAATAGGAATGCCCTTTTTCAGTGATTTGGGTAATGGAAACAGGCCCGCGTTGGGGGCCGTGAACGCCACGGTTTTCTTCACCTTCGATCGATTTGAACAAGGCCTCTGGCGTGATTTTGTCGCTATCGCCAACTAAGGTCAGCTTGCCGCCACCCAGATAAAATTCTGGCGCATTACACTCATCCTCGTGAATGTGCGACACGGGTGAACAGAAAACTGTTTCCCAAGGCCGGGACAAAGTAGACAACGCCAATGCATTTGCGGCCGTTCCCGTGCCGACCAAATATACCGCTGCATCTGGTGCTTTAAATTTTTCTCGAACCAGACGAGTCACCTGTTCCATCTGTGGATCAGCCCCGTAGCTGGGCAAATATCCAGAATTGGCCGAAACCATTTGATTCAAGACTTGTTGCGGCACAGGACCCGCATTGTCAGAGGCGAAAAACATTATTCAGGCTCCTCAATCAGATGATTTTCCCAATCATCTTCATCCACTTCAAATTCGGGAACGGTCATGCCCTGAACAGAAACCCCTGCATCATGTACGGATTGTGGTGTTCCCGAAATCAGGGGATGCCAATCGTACAGCGGCAAACCATCCCATAGTAATTTATAGGCACAAGTTTTCGGCAACCAATAGGCATTTTGTTCAATCGTATCAGGATTTAGGACAATACATTCGGAAACGAATTGATGGCGGATGTCATATTGTCCGCATCGACAGGTTTGATCGTCCAATAACCGACAGGCGACACGTGTTAGATAAACATCACGCGTATCTTCATCCTCAATCTTATTTAGGCAACATTTGCCACACCCATCGCACAGGGCCTCCCATTCAATGGGGTTCATGTCTTTTAGCGGTTTTTTCTCCCAAAACTTTGGAGATAATCCACTGCGTTTTATGGGATCAGTACTCATAACGATTGAAGGATTTCGCGTGCTTGCGCACAATCAGCATCCATCTGTGTGATGAGTGCATCAAGTCCGTCAAATTTCAATTCGGGACGCAGGAAATCAACCAAACCGACAGATAAGGTTGATCCATATAAATCGCCTGAGAAATCGAAAATAAACGTCTCTAAATTCGGCGTATTTTCACCAAACATTGGACGCACGCCTAGGGATGCTGCCCCGTGATAAGAACCCGCATTTGGACCATCCAGCACATCAACAATCACAGCATAGACACCCAATTTTGGCAAATGGAGCCCATCCACTGCCATGTTCGCAGTTGGGTAACCCAGTTCGCGACCACGTTGTTCACCGCCGATCACCTCACCCTCGATGCGGTGCCAATGGCCCAACTGTGCGGCCGCATCCCGCGGGCGCCCATCTGACAATGCGTTTCGGATTGCGGTTGACGAAATCTGAATGCTGGCATCTTCGATCAGGGGGGCAATTGTTACGTCAAACCCCATCTCATGACCAAACTTCACCAGATCCATGGTTGTACCCGCGCGTCCTTTTCCAAAACAAAAATCCGCACCAACAACCACGTTAACCAAACCCAAACCATCCACAATCACGTGCTGTGTGAATTCGCGCGGTGTCAGCGCGGCAAGCGATGCATTGAAATTCAATTGGTACAGGCGTTCGACCCCCAATTTCGCCAAACGTGTTTCGCGGGCATGCGCATCCATCAATCGAAATGGGGCGGCATCGGGCGCAAAATAGCTGCGCGGATGGGGTTCAAATGTCAAAATTCCCAACGGGGCATCATGGCGTTTTGCACCATCGCGTGCCAAATCAATGACCGATTGATGGCCTAAATGCACACCATCAAAATTGCCAATAGCAACGCTGGCACCTTTATCATTTGGATCGACGAACTGATAATCGCGGATAACTCTCATATGACTGAGGTAAACTGCACCCGCCGCTGATGCAAGCAGCAACACAGCGTCATGTGATGTTAGTCAAACTTACGGCTTGGCGCCATAACCATGGCTTCACCAACCAGCACCTTTTTGCCTTCAACTTCGCATTTGCATTCAAGCTTTACACGTCGTTTATCAATAACGATGTCGGTGACTTTTACCTCTGCATAAACCAGATCACCTGGACGCACAGGGGCCAGAAACTTTAGGTTCTGGCTCATGTAAATTGTGCCATGCCCAGGCAGTTGTTCACCAATCACAGCAGAAATCAAACCAGCCGTCAGCATACCATGCGCAATGCGCCCTTCGAAAATTGTATCTTGTGCATATGCGTCGTCTAAATGCACTGGATTGCGATCGGTGGATACCTCGGCAAACATTTCAATGTCTTTGTCTGTCACAACCTTGCGGATGTAACGAGTCATGCCCATTTCGATATCTTCGATGCAAATTGTGCCGCGCGGTTGATTGTCCAACATCTGATTTCCCTGTTCGATGCGTAATAATAATTACTTTCTACATATATAATTGTAATTTTATTACTTTGCAACTGCAGAAAACAGGATGTTGCACACGCAAAAGAAATCCGAACAGATAGTCATTCTTCAGAATTTAAACTGTATTACTTTTTATAAACAAAAACTTAGCGCAAAAAACCAGTTGAGAATGTCGGGTCCAATTGTTTTTCCAAAACATACTGCGACAATTTTTCAGGATCAGGCTGTGTCACCGTCGCGGTTTCTTTGGCCGCTAATCCGCCCGTAATAAACAAACTATCGATTCCCTCGCCAATTGCGCCTTGGATATCGGTTGTGATCCCATCGCCAATCGCCAGAATACGATCATCTGGGATATTTGGGCGTATGGCCGATAATCGACGACGCGCCAAATCGTAGATCGGCGCGTGAGGTTTCCCAAAATAAAGCGAGGTTCCGCCCATTTCGGTGTACGCCTGTGCAACCGCACCCGCGCACCATTCACGTTTGTCGCCGCGGTCCACAATAATATCAGGGTTTGCACAAAGCAGTTTTAGCCCCTTTTGTTTAGCATAAAGCAGAGGCGCACGCACATCATCGGGTGTGCCATCGGCGGTTGGTAGGCCCGTGCAAACAATACCCTCGGCCTCTTCAATCGGGACATGCGAAGTCTGAATGGGATCATCAATCAATTTAAGCGGTTCGAAAAAGGGAAGTTCCGCGTCCGTACCAATGAAATAGATTTTCTGACCAACAGCACCCAGGAACAACGCAGATCGCGCGCTGTCACCGGATGACGCGATGCTGTCCCATGCATCGCGTGCAACGCCGAAATCGGCCAATTGTTGTTCCACTTGGGCGCGGGGTCTGGGTGAATTGGTCACCAATACAACGATGCCACCGCCCGCGCGATATTCGATCAAGGCCTTATTCGCCGCATCAAAAGCGCGCACACCGTTGTGCACGCACCCCCATAGATCCACGAACAAGGCATCATACTGCGCCGAAATATCGGATAGGGCGTTGACGATCTGTGTCATGGTAATCTGCTTTACACGGCCAAAACAGGAATAATCTGTTTCTTACGGCTCATCACACCAGGTAGAACCACGGTGTCACCTGTGACGGTCGCGCCGAATGATTTTTCGGCAACTGATTTGACCAAATCATTGGGAACCAGCAATGTCGCCTCTTCGTTTAGAATGTCGACGACGAACAACAAAACCTGATCCGCGCCGTCTTCGGCCGCAACGTCCACCATGCTGGCCATAAGGCTATCTTTGCGGTCCAGAACGATTTTCGGCGCTGTGGTTTCCAATACAGACACGCGGAACTGTTTTCCGCCCACTTCATATTCCTTGGAATCCATGCGCAACAATTCGGCATCACTGAACGCAGATACATCTGATTTCGCCTCAAACAGATCGGCGGCATAGGCGGCCATATCAATTCCCAGATCATCTGCCAATTTCTGTGCAACAGCGCGATCGTGATCAGTTGTTGTTGGGCTGCGGAATTCCAATGTGTCTGACAAAATACAGGATAGGGCCGCGCCCTTGATCGCCTCGGGCATGTTTGCGGCATCTTCACCCATCAGATCGTACATAATTGTTGCGGTGCAGGCCAACGGACGGATCGTGATATCAATTGGACCCTTTGTTTCCAAACCACCCACCAATTTGTGGTGATCAATAATGGCCTGAATATCCGCATCATTGATACCAACGGGCAATTCAGCGGGGTTATTCGTATCAACAATCACGACAGGCGCGCCTGCATCCACTCCATCAATGATTTCTGGCTTATCAAGGTTCCAACGCTTTAGGACGAATGCTGCCTCGGTATTAGGTTCACCCAATAGTTTTGGTGCGGCTGCGATGCCTTTTACCTCGTTCAAATACCATGACCACACAATGGGAGAACCCGTTGAATCTGTGTCTGGGGATTTGTGGCCAAAAATCTGTAGTGTCATTGCAGTCGTCCTTTGCAAAATCATCTTTTGCGCGCCTTATACGCGGCGTTCGGACGATTGTCACCTAGTCAGAGGCGCGCAGGAACACGGGTTTTTCAGGCGACGACATGTCAGGCTGATAGGCATATCCACCCACCGTGAAATCACGCAGCGCATCCACCGTTTTGATACGGTTTTCCACAATATATCGGGCCATCGACCCACGCGCGCGTTTTGCATAAAAACTAACGATGCGGGGTCCCTTTTCATGTTCCTCGTAAAATTGCGGCGTGATTACGCGCAATGATAGTTTTTTCAAATCAACTGCCCTAAAATATTCTTGAGATGCGCAGTTGACCAAAATATCTGAACCTGCTGCCTCTGCGTCTTGGTTCAGCTCGGTTCCGATCCGATCACCCCAGTATTCGTAGAGTGAGGTTTTGCGCCCCACTTTCAAACGACTGCCCATTTCCAAACGATAGGGCTCAATTTCATCCAAAGGGCGCAACAAACCATAAAGACCCGACAAAATTCGCAAATGATCCTGCGCCCAGCGCAACGCATCCTCATCAATCGTTGCGGCCTCAAATCCCTGATAGGTGTCGCCAGCGAATGCAAATACCGCAGCTTTCTTTTCTTGTTCGCCAAATTCAGAAAACCGTGTTTTGTTCAACTTGGCCAATGGTTCGGACAAATGCATCAAATCCCGCAATCCTTGGATCGTCAAACGTCCTGCGGCCTTGGCCAATTTTGTGGCGTCTTCGGGAAAACGCGGTTGTGTGACCGTCACATCCGATAAGGGCGACATATCAAGTTTTTTGGCAGGCGAGACGACTACAAGCATTTGAACATCCTTTCGTATCCCTGATTTAGAGTGATGTAGGGCGCTATTCAACATACTTTGCAAAAGCAGTTGTTAGAGCCGCAAATTCATTGCGCGGCAATGACCTCCAAAAACGCCGATCCAAACCGTTCCGCACGTCGATCGCCCAAGATACGGTTCATCGAAACAGCATCCCGCGGCTTTAATTCAGCGATTTTAGCAAGAAGTGATGCAGAACAGCTCATTGGTTTTTCCGTGCCGCATTCGCCCCGCATCAGATCCGCCTGCACCTCAAGCAATTGATCATAAACGGTGCCCTCATTGCGGCCCGCGAATTTTTTTCGTCTGGGGTGCATTTCCTGAACTTCACCCACGATGACCTCAAGGAAAGCCGCACCATAGGTATCCAACTTTTTAGACCCTATTCCGTTGATTTTAGCCATTTCGTCAAAATTCTTGGGACGCTTTTGCGCTATTTCGATCAGGGTTTTGTCATTGAAAACGATATAGGCAGGAACATCCGCCTTTTCCGCCAAAAATCGCCGCTTGGCCTTAAGTGCGGACAACAGTGGTGCATCCTCATCCGACACAAGTGTCTTCACATTTGGTCGTGATTTTTCAACCTCCAGCGTGTCCATGCGCAAGGTGATGGATTGTTGATCCTTTAAAATCGACAGTCCCGCTTGGGTCATGCATAACGCCCCATGGCGGGAGGGATCAGGACGCGCCAGATCATGGCCCATCATCTGCCGAAAAATACCTTGCCAATTCTGTTTGCTGATATCGCGTCCCACGCCAAAGGTGGGCAAATCTGCATGACCATGCTGACGCATTTTTTCGGTATCGGCCCCGATCAAAATATCAATCAAATGGCCTGCGCCAAAGCGTTCATCCGTGCGCAACATCGCAGAAAGCGCCTTGCGCACGGCCGTTGTGCCGTCAAAGGTTTCAGGTGGTTTTTCGCACAGATCGCATTTGCCACAATTCTGCGCCTGCTCCCCAAAATACTCCAAAAGGACCGAACGGCGACATTTCAACGCCTCGGCCAATCCCAAGAGCGCATTCAAACGCCCATGATCGGCATGTCGGCGTTCAGGTGGCGCAAGGCTTTCGTCGATTTGGGTGCGTCGAAAACGAATATCGTCCGCACCATATAGCGTCAGGGTTTCGGCCTCGGCCCCGTCGCGCCCCGCGCGTCCAATTTCCTGATAATACGCCTCGATTGATTTTGGCAGATCCGCATGCGCCACCCAACGGATATCAGGTTTATCCACCCCCATGCCAAAGGCCACCGTGGCCACCACGATTAGGCCCTCTTCTTTGTTAAAGCGTTCCTCAACCACACGCCGATCAACGGGATCCATTCCTCCATGATAGAAACAGGTTTGGTGCCCTTCGTCCGCCAATGCCTTGGCCAGGCTTTCGGTTTTTGACCGTGTTCCGCAATACACAATCCCCGACTGCCCACGCCGCGCATCGGCGTAGGAAACAATCTGTCGACGCGGGTTGTTTTTGACAGCAAAGGCCAGATGAATATTTGGGCGATCAAATCCACGCAGGAAGGTTTTTGGCGGATGATCATCAAACAGGCGCGTGACAATTTCCACACGTGTTTCGGCATCTGCAGTGGCCGTAAAGGCAGACAGTGGGACACCCAACTGTCGGCGCAATTCGCCAATCTTTAGATAATCGGGACGAAAATCGTGACCCCACTGGCTAACGCAATGGGCCTCATCCACCGATATCATACCGACGCGATACCGACGTAATACCGACGTGATTTGAGCGGAGCCCAAACGCTCGGGTGCGAGGTACAAAAGACGCAGGGAACCATCCTCAAGTCCTGCGAAAATTTCATCATTTTCTTCTTGGGTATTTGCAGATGTCAGCGCCCCTGCCCCAACACCAATGGAACGCAAAGCACGAACCTGATCGCGCATCAGTGCGATCAGCGGGGATACCACAATCGTCACACCATCGCGCAACAGAGCAGGCAATTGATAACAAAGGGATTTTCCGCCACCTGTGGGCATAATGGCCAGGACATTTTCGCCCTGAGTAACGGCATCAACAATATCCTTTTGCCCGGGTCTGAAGTCATCAAACCCAAATACATCGCGCAAAACTGCTGATGCCTGCGTCATTATTTACCTTGGTTACTGCTCGTTACCCAATGTCCCATAGGTAATTGGCCATGACAAGTCACGGATTATCGAAATATTGCACATCTTTGTTTTAATTAAAGAAACGCGCGAAAAATTTCTGGAAGAATGTAATTTTGAAGCGAAATGACAATGATAAACGCCACCAAAGGCGCCAAATCCATGGGACGTGTATCTGGCAAAATGCGGCGAATGGGTTGGTAGATCGGCTCAAGCAATTTGTTCAAACCAATCCAAATTTGCGCCACCAAAGGCTGATGAAGATTAAGAACCTGAAAATTGATCAGCCAACTCATGATGATGTGGATAATCATCATAAAATACACAACACTTAGGATCAGTTGCAAAGGTCCGTAAATTGCCATCATGGTGAACACTCCTTGGTTACACAGGAGGTAAGGTTTTTTGCGACAAAGAACAAGAGTACGCTGATTTTATTGGTTATCCAAAATATATGTATTGATCACATCAATCTGTGCTGAGGTAAGTTTGAGACCCATCCTCGAACGCCGCCACACAAAATCGTCTGCCGTTTGAACAAATTCGTTTTTAATGCCCCAATCCAGTTCAGCCGCGGTAACATCACATCCAAAATTCTGTTTTTGATCAGGTGTTTGTGTGACCGTGGCAATGATTTTTACCGCATTCGTTCCATACATACGAACCATTCGCGTGGCCCAAGAAGGTGTCAGAAAATCATAGGTATCCAACAGATTTTCGACCAATTCATCAAACCCATCTACGTCAAAATCACCGCCAGGTAATGGCACGCGTTTTGTCCATGGCCCAGATTTGATGCCCAGCGCATTTTCGATTTCAACCAACGCGCTTTCCGCCAATTTTCGATAGGTTGTGATTTTCCCGCCAAAGATATTCAAAACAGGCGCTTGCCCATTTGAATTGTCCACCTTTAACACATAATCCCGCGTCGCAGCCGATGCGGATGACGCCCCATCATCGTAAAGCGGGCGCACACCAGAAAACGTCCAAACAATATCATCCTTAGTCACTGGGGTTTCAAAATATTGCGAGGCAAATTTCAATAGATATGCCTGTTCTTCGGCGGTGCATTCGACCGGTGCATCTGGATCTAAGTGATCCTGATCCGTTGTGCCGATCAACGTGAAATCACGTTCATAGGGAACCGCAAAAATGATACGCCCATCCGTTCCTTGAAAAAAATAGGCCTTGTTATGATCGTATAACTTATGGGTAACAATGTGACTTCCACGAACCAATCGCACGCCTTCATTGGTTTTCAATCCCAGAGTTTGACCCAACAATTCACCAACCCACGGGCCAGCCGCGTTCACAATCATTTTCGTCGTGATTTCGTGTCTAACTTGGGTCTTTTGATCCAACAGCGTAACAATCCAATGGTCCGACTGTCGGCTGGTCGCAACCACCTTGGTACGCGTCATGATCGTTGCGCCACGCTGCTGTGCATCCTGCGCATTCAATGTCACAAGCCGAGAATCTTCGATCCAGCAATCGGAATATTCAAATGCTTTCACAAACAATTGTTTCAGCGGACCTCCCTCTTGTGCGGTGCGCAAATTCAACGTTTTCGTCGCGGGCAAAACCTCTCGGCCACCCATGTGGTCATACAAAAACAGACCCAGTCGAATTAACCAACCAGGCCTGCGGCCCTTCATCCACGGCATGATCTTTTGCAACAATCGTGATGTCGGCGTGCTGTTGTCAAATCGCATGTCGGGCGCGATTGGCAAAACAAAACGCATTGGCCAACTGATATGCGGCATGGCATGCAGCAAATGTTCGCGTTCAACCAGCGCCTCTTTCACCAACCGGAATTCAAAATATTCTAGGTAACGAAGGCCGCCATGAAATAATTTTGTAGATGCCGAAGATGTTGCCGAAGCAAGATCATTCATTTCGGCCAGACCCACGCGATACCCACGTCCGACTGCATCACGTGCGATACCACACCCGTTAATACCGCCCCCGATGATAAAGACATCAAAATCATAATCAGACATCTGAAACGCCCCTTAACCGACTTGGGGCGTTTATGTCTGTATTTTCGTTTTTGGTCAATAATGTTCGTTTATGATCGTTTTATAAAATGATGGCTTGACCTGTACGCGCACTTTCTTGGGCGGCTTGACCCATACGAACCGCCCACATTCCATCATTCAGCGACACTTCTGGCTGCCTACCATTGCGTACCATATCAACGAATTTCTGATGTTGATAAAAGGTTGATCCATTGTGATCTCCCGCCGCCAAGATTGTTGGATCGACGGGAATTTCCTTTTCAATCGGGCCTTTTGGGTTACGCGGACTGACAATTAACTTGGGCGTCGGACTGGGCCCCAATGTTTCTGTCGGCCAAAATCGCTCGGGTCCAGGCACAAGGGACTCAATGATCCCATCAGGCCCAGTTGCAATAATGTGTTCCTGAAATTCGGCACCCTCGGCAAACATGCACAATTCTAACATGGCGCGCGCACCGCTTGCAAAATCAACGATCACGTACCCATGATCCCAAATATCAGGCACCTTACCATCATAGGTTTCATTTAAATGGTTTACGACTTGCCCACCCGATGCCATCACGCGAACAGGATCTGATTTCAGAATTAAACGCATCAAATCGAAAAAGTGGCAGCATTTTTCAACGAATGTACCACCACTGTTGGCGTTGAACCGGTTCCAATCCCCAACCTTTTCCAAGAACGGGAAGCGGTGTTCACGAATGGTTAACATCCGCGCACCCCCAGTGGATATATCCAAATTATCGATCAGTGCCGCAACAGGCGGCATATAGCGGTATTCCATGGCAACCCAGACTGGTGCTGAATACTGTGCAGCAAATTGTTTGATCCGTTCTGCCCCATCTTCTTGGGTGAATAGGGGTTTTTCTATCAGGATCGGGCGATGAGGTGCGTCCAATGCGCATTCTAACTGACGCAAATGTTCGTGATTTGGCGAGACCACCAACAAACAATCAATATCAGGGTCATGTAAAACGTCCGCTTCACTTTCAGCAAACTTTGCCTTGGGTGCCAACTCAGCTGCTGCCGCACGCATCCCTGCGTCAGGTTCAAAAATGACTGTCGCCTCGACATCAGGCAGCAATGCAATATTGCGCAGATGTTCTTGGCCCATCATGCCGCAACCGATTATTCCATATTTAACCGTTTTCATAACTGCTCCTATTTTATGCGTGCCACGTATTGGGCAACGTTAGAGTTGATCCAGCTTTTGGAAAATTCAACGGGCTGATCGCGCTGATCAAAACTCAGCCGTTCCACACAGACTGTGATGTCATCAAGGTGCAAATATTTGGGGCACCACGTTGGTTTTGGCTGCAATCCAATGCGATCCTCGGCCCGCGTGATCCATAGATCAAGCGATTTGCGATAATACACATAAAGCGCTTCGTTTAGATCCGCGGGGGTAATGTGTTTTGCATGATTTGCGTCTAACCAAATCTCTTCCAGCGCGGCTGGAATATCGTTCAAATACCGCATGCGGCGGATCCTGAAACCATCATTATTAGACCCGAAATAGGGAAATTCAGTGGGTTTGGGTTGCTTGGACACGTCAAGAACCTCTGCCCGAGGAAGCCCGCCACCCTCTAATAATTCTACGCGAAAGAAGGAATAAATCGAATTCACTTCTGATTTGGATCGAATGTAGTTTCCTGATCCTTGGACCCGTACTACCAATCCCTGCCGCTCTAATTCCGACAATGCTTTGCGCAGTGTGCCAACGGATGTTGATAATTGTGTTGCCAAGTCGCGTTCAGTAGGTAGGCGCGCACCATCCTCAAGGCGGCCCGCGGCGATATCGCGGATCAGCAGTTCACTAATCTGAAGATATTTTGGCAGGCTTTGTTGATTGCTCATCTGGTCCAGAATAAAAAATTGATACACTATTGATCTACTATAAATCTGATGCTACGCAAGTGGTAATTCATTGGATGAGGTTGGCATGACGATTGTTCCCATAACATCGCCAGATTTGGACGCAGTAGAGGTATCATGGTTTTCTGCCCTATGTTCAGATGACTATCAATTTTTGGGGCAACCCGATGGATCACTGCGTTCATCATGGGATCACTGCAGCACAATTGTAAAAACCGCAGAAGAACACGGATTTCGTAATATTTTGTGTCCTTCGTCCTATCAGGTGGGCCAAGACACGCTGAGCTTTGTGGCGGGCTGTGCCCCAATCACTGATCGGATCAATATGCTCGCCGCCGTGCGTTGCGGAGAAATGCAGCCCATCATGCTGGCCCGTACAATCGCGACACTGGATCACATGATGCACGGACGATTGACCGTGAACATAATCAGTAGCGATTTTCCAGGTGAAAAGGCGGATAGCGCATTTCGGTATCAGCGATCGCGCGAGGTGGTCGAAATCCTGAAACAAGCTTGGACGCAGGATGAAATCAACTATCAGGGTGAGGTGTATAATTTCCAAGGGCTGACATCCGATCCAGCGAAACCGTATCAAACGGGCGGTCCATTGTTGTATTTTGGAGGCTACTCGCCTGCCGCGCTTGAGTTATGCGGACAGCACTGTGATGTGTACTTGATGTGGCCTGAACCCAAAGAGCAAATCGCAGAGCGTATGAAGGCCGTAAATACAGTTGCAGAGCGTTATAATCGCACATTAGATTATGGTTTACGTGTTCATGTAATCGTACGTGATACTGAAGCAGAGGCGAAAGAATACGCAGAGCACATTGTGTCCAAGCTCGATGATGAACATGGTCGCAAAATCCGCGAACGAGCGCTAGACAGCACATCCTTGGGCGTTTCACATCAGGCCAAAAACCGCGATATTGCAGATGAATTTGGATATGTCGAACCCCATCTTTGGACGGGTGTTGGGCGCGCGCGTTCAGGGTGTGGGGCGGCCATTGTTGGGTCTGCGGATCAAGTCTTGAGTGAGCTTGAAGCCTATCAAAAAATGGGCATTCGCGCTTTCATTTTGTCGGGCTACCCACATATTGACGAATGCAAACATTTTGGCACCAAAGTGCTGCCGAACATGAAAACATGTTCTCTGCCGCATGCATATGGTCGTGTGCCATCCAAAACACCAATGACGCCACTGGGCGCAGGAGTTAGAAAATAATGGAACGTATTTCCCTGAATAAAGAGGTTAGCCTGTCGCGGATCGTCTATGGCATGTGGCGATTAGGCGATGACAAAAATACCAGTCCTAACCACGTGCGCGCTAAAATTGATGCAAGTTTGGATCAGGGCATTACGTCATTTGATCAGGCAGATATTTATGGTGGGTATGAGGCCGAAGAAATTTTGGGAAATGCGCTGTCTGGATCAACTTTGCGCAACAAAATGGAGATCGTCACGAAATGTGATATCATCGCACCTGTTGGTCGATACGCAGACGCACGCGTGAAATATTATGACACTTCGCGTGCGCACATTTTGGCGTCCGTTGATCATTCACTTCGTTTGATGGGGATTGATCACATTGATTTGCTTCTAATCCACCGGCCTGACCCATTGATGGATCACCACGAAACAGGGGCCGCATTGGATGAAGTCATTGCATCAGGCAAGGTTCGCAGTGTTGGCGTATCGAATTTTCGACACTATGATTGGGAACTTTTGCAATCAGCGATGAAAAATCAGCTGGTTACCAATCAAATTGAACTGAGTGTTTTGGCGCATGACTCATTTGTGAACGGAGATGTCGCCTTTCATCAGCGGATCGGAACACCTTTGATGGCATGGTCGCCATTGGCAGGTGGCGCGCTGTTTTCCGGCGATCATCCAGACATCATGAGCGCCCTATCCAATGTGGCATTACAAAATAATGTTGATGAAACCGCTGTTGCGATTGCATGGCTCTTGGCACATCCCTCTCGCATACTACCTGTCCTTGGTACGAATTCACTTGATCGGATAAAGGGCATGTCAGCTGCATTAGACGTGAAAATGGATCGCCAAACATGGTATGAAATTTACACGGCCGCGCTTGGACGTGA
This sequence comes from Paracoccaceae bacterium, assembly GCA_017852835.1. Taxonomy (GTDB): domain Bacteria; phylum Pseudomonadota; class Alphaproteobacteria; order Rhodobacterales; family Rhodobacteraceae; genus HIMB11. The sequence continues at coordinate 56,711 of JAFMKS010000001.1, read as the reverse complement.
AGTTGCGTAAGGATAAAGATGACAACGCCAACAAGCTTTCATGAGCGCGCATTTCGCGATGCATTGGGTCGTTTCGCGACAGGTGTGACTATTGTCACATGCAGCGGTCCAGACGGACCAATGGGGATCACCGCAAACAGTTTTGCAAGTCTCTCGCTTGATCCACCGCTTGTGCTGTGGTCCCCTGCGAAATCCTCGCGTCGGTATGATGCGTTTGTGAATGCAACTGAATTCGCCATTCACATCGCGTCATTTGACCAACTGGACCTGTGTCGTGATTTCGCCAAATCAGCAGGCGGATCCAGCGAGACAGATTGGAAACACGCTGCGACTGGATGCCCATACTTAATGGGTGGTGTTGCACGTTTCATGTGCCAACAACACGCAACTTTTGATGGTGGTGACCACACAATCATCGTTGGGAAAGTTATTGATTTTCGGGCAACCGACGGTTCACCATTGATCTTTTCAAATGGAAAATACGTCGCTGGGTAAATTCCATGTGATGGATCTTACGTAACGTAAGTTTAATGGTGCAAAAAAATCAGTGAAAAATCCATAAATTTAAGCATTTTTCCGTGTTTGGTACTATCTTAGCTTGACCATTAATTTAACAAAATGTTAGCGGTAAACATCGGGATACGGTGTGATATTCACAGCGGAGCCTTAATGGTGAAAAATCACCAATCATAAAAAATTGGGAGAAATTTTTATGGCTATCAACTTCAAGACACTGGGTGCGGCTGCTGTTGCATCTTTCACGCTTGCAGGCGTTGCAAGTGCTGACGTGTGTGACACACCATCAAAATTGGGTGACCTAGGTCGCTTTGACGGTGAAGTCATCACAATCGCGGGCTCTATGGAGGGCAAAGACGAAGAAATGCTAACGAACACAGTTAGCTGCTTTGAAAAAGCAACTGGCGCAGTTGTTAAGTACTCTGGTTCTCGTGACTTTGCGGCATTGATCGTTGCAGACCTACGTTCAAACAACGCACCAAACATCGCAATCTTCCCTCAGCCAGGTTTGGCAGGTGATATGGCGAAAGAAGGCCACCTTGTACCACTAGGTCAAGCATCTGCAGACTGGATGGCGGCAAACTACGGTGCGGGCCAATCATGGGTCGATCTTGGTACATACGCAGATGCGGACGGCAACAAAAACTTCTACGGTTTTGCGTTCAAAATGGACCTGAAATCATTGGTCTGGTATTCACCAGAGCAGTTCGAAGACAACGGTTATGAAATTCCATCAACTATGGAAGAGCTAATCGCATTGTCAGACCAAATGGTTGCAGACGGCAACACACCATGGTGTATCGGTGTAGAATCTGGAAACGCGACTGGTTGGACAGCGACAGACTGGATGGAAGACTTGATGCTGCGCACAACGTCTCCTGAAAACTATGACCGCTGGGTATCAAACGACCTACCGTTCAACAGCCCAGAAGTATTGAACGCGATGGAAGTATATGGCCAATTCTCACGCAATGACGATTATGTTGCGGGTGGTGCATCATCTGTTGCGACAACATTCTTTGGCGACGCGCCAAAAGGTCTATTCTCATCACCAGCAAGCTGCATGATGCACCGTCAGGCGTCATTCATTCCAGCGTTCTTCCCGAAAAAAGGTGAAGAAGTTGCAAACGGTGAAGCAGACTTCTTCTACTTCCCACCATATGCGTCAAAAGATCTAGGCAACCCCGTTTTGGGCGCGGGTACTCTTTGGACAATGACCAAAGACTCACCCGCGACACGTGCCTTCTTTGAGTATATGAAAGAAGCATCAGCACACGAAGCATGGATGTCACAAGGCACGTTCCTAACTGCGCACAAAGGTGCCGACCTAAACGCATACGCGACACCAGCACTTCGTAAGCAAGGTGAAATTCTGTCAAACGCAACAACATTCCGCTTTGACGCATCTGACCTAATGCCAGGTGCGATCGGTGCGGGCGCATTCTGGTCAGAGATGACAGCCTTTGCAAACGGTCAGGATGCACAAACAACTGCTGACAATATTCAGGCAGCTTGGGACGCAATCAAGTAATTTAGATTGCAGACACTATAGCGAAGGGGCGCGCGATTGCGCCCTTTCCTCAATTTGAAACATCATTAAATCGTTTCGGACCTACTCATGCGTTCAATTAGACCTGTAATAGCCGGCAATGGTTTGGCAATCTTATTAACCGTTGTCTTTCTTCTGCCCACAACAGCCGTTGTTGCCTTTGTTGCGACTGGGCCGATTGATGACTTTTTTGCAAATATTGGTATTTGGCTGCATCGCACGAACGAATGGTCGTTTCCGGAATTTGACACCATTGAACGTTTTTCAAAAATCGGTTTCGCAATCCGCGCAATCTTTATCGCGGTTGGTATTTCGTTTCTATACTTCTGGATTTCAAACTGGTTAAACATGGGGCTTGCACGTGTATCGTCGCAGGGCTCCCTTGGTCGTCAGTCGACAATAATTGAAGCGATTCAGCCTTGGATTTTTGTTGGTCCTGCCCTTGTTTTATTACTTCTATTCCTGTTAATCCCCGCCTTTTCAACGCTTAGTATTTCCTTCCAAGAGGCGGATGGAACACCAACTGTTCGCAACTATGCATTCCTTTGGGATGAATCCGCATTGGGTTATCTGCAGTTCCGCTTGGCGATGCGAAACAGTTTGATGTGGCTGATCCTTGTGCCGACATGCTGTATTTCTTTGGGTTTGTTGATCGCGGTATTAGCGGACTCAGTGCGCTGGGGTATTGTTGCTAAAACGCTGATCTTTGTACCTTTGGCAATTTCATTCGTTGGGGCCGCGGTAATTTGGCGAAATATCTTTGCCGGGGGTGGGATTGAGGCGCAACAAACCATCAACGGTGTCACGCCCTCCTATCAAATCGGTTTGTTAAAAGCCCTGCTTGGCCATACCGCAGAATACAACGAACCGCTTTACAATCTGAAATTTTGGGGCAACTTCTTTCTTATGTGGATTTTGGTTTGGGTCCAAACTGGATTTGCCATGGTCATTTTTTCAGCTGCGCTTCGCGGTGTCCCACAAGACACCATTGAAGCCGCGACAATCGATGGTGCCAATCCTTTCCAACTGTTCTTCCGTGTGAAACTGCCACAGATTTATTCAACCGTTTTGGTTGTTTGGACAACGCTTGTCATTTTGGTGCTAAAGGTATTCGACATACCCTATGCCCTGTCCGCGAATGACGATGACAAACTGTTGCTGGCGACAATGATGGAAAATGCGCGTAACAACTGGTCCATTGGTGGTGATAATGTTGATAATCTGTTTGCATCAATTGCCGTAATGCTGATGCTGACGGTTGTTCCAAACATGATTTTCAATGCGTGGCGCATCCGCCGCGAACAAAAAGAACTTGGTCATTAAGGGGTAGGCGAGATGGTTGCACGATCACTTAAACACGTTGTGCTGGCGCTAATTGTATTCATCTGGGTTGTCCCATTTGTTGCGCTAGTTACTACATCGCTTCGCTCGGAAACCGCGTCGAAGACATCAGGTTTCTGGACGGCCTTTACGCCAACCGAATTGGGTCAGCGCTTTAGCACGCACGAAAATGGTGAGGCTGAAAAACTGACTGTGATGACGGGAAATATTTTTGAACGCCTGAACAAAGATGACCCAAGTTTTCCTGTAACAGGCGAAGTAAATTCTATCTTGTTTAAGGGGCGTGTGCCTGACCCCGAGAACCCAGACAAAACCGTGCTGATCCGCAAACTGGTTCCCGCTGGTGAGGTTATGGATGTGCGCGGCGGGGATTTTGTGTTTCAGGAAAATGGCGATTTTACCTGGACCTTCGCCGAGGAAACCGCACCAAAGCCCAAAAAACTGGATGCGTTCATCGATCAGGATCCGGTGTTCGGTTCGGATGCCTATGTCGAAGTTTTGTTTGACAATAAAAACGTTCCAAACGCGCTAATCTCATCCTTTATCGTTACAATTCCGGCCACGATCATACCAATCACAATCGCCGCCTTTGCGGCGTATGCCTTTGCATGGATGTCATTCCCAGGGCGCGATTGGTTATTTGTTATTGTAGTTTCTTTGATGGTTGTCCCCACACAGCTTGCATTTCTTCCTGTGTTACAAGGGTTCAGCGGCATTGCATCATGGGCAACACAATTGAACCAATGGCTGACGGATTGCGAGGTAAATGACACCTGTCAGGTCGCCTCAAAATCCTTTGCGGGCCTCTGGATTACGCATACTGCCTTTGGCTTACCGTTGGCGATCTATCTGTTGCGCAACTACATCGTGGGACTGCCCAAGGAACTCTTGCAAAGTGCGCGAATTGATGGGGCCAACCATCTGCAAATTTTTACGAAATTGATTGTGCCGCTGTCTGTTCCCGCGCTGGCATCATTCAGTATTTTCCAATTTTTGTGGGTTTGGAACGATTTGATTGTGGCGCTGTATATTGGCCCAAACAATGCCGAGGATTTGGTATTTCCAATCCGCCTGCAAAAACAACTGGGAACATTCAAAGATCAGCTGCACTTGCTGAACGCATCAGCCGTCATTTCCATGATCGTTCCTGTCATCGTCTTTTTATCAATGCAACGCTATTTCATTCGCGGCCTCTTGGCCGGATCCGTCAAGGGTGGATAAATAATGTCAGACCTAAAATGGTGGGAAACCGCCGTCATTTATCAAATTTATCCTCGCTCTTATCAGGATTCGAATGGGGATGGGATTGGTGATCTAAAGGGGATCACATCGCGGTTGGAATATATCGCGGGATTAGGAGTTGATGCGATTTGGATCAGCCCGTTTTTCATGTCTCCTCAGCGGGACTTTGGGTATGATATTTCAAACTATTGCGACATAAATCCTGAATATGGCACTCTTGCTGATTTTGATGAAATGATTGCAAAAATTCATGACCTAGGCATGAAATTGATGATCGACATCGTTCCAGCACACTGCTCGGATTTGCACCCATGGTTTGAAGAAAGCCGTCAATCACGCGATAATCCAAAAGCAGATTGGTTTCATTGGGTCGACCCAAATCCTGACGGCACAGTTCCGAACAATTGGCTATCATTCTTTGGTGGCCAAGCATGGAGTTGGGAGCCCCGTCGTCAGCAATACTATCTGCACAACTTTTTATCAGAACAGCCCAATTTGAACCACGCCAATCCAGAGGTACGCGATGCGTTGAACCAGGTTGCACGGTTTTGGTTTGATCGCGGTGTCGATGGCTTCCGTTTGGATGCGGTTCATACAATCAATGGCGATCAAGCACCTTATTTGGATAATTCTGCTAACCCAAACTTTGTTCCTGGTGATTTACCACAACAACAACAACCATTTTTTCGCCAATTGCATGATGTTGCGCAGCTAAATCAGCCTGCCATTCAAACATTCAGCGAAAATTATCGAAAAATCACAGATGAATACGATGGTGATCGGTTTTTGATGGGTGAAGTGGACGGCGACAAAGGCTGCGCCATGGAGGTCAGCAAAACCTTTACCGACACTGGACGACTTCACGCAACCTATAACTTTGATCTATTGGCATGGGGTGGGTTGAGTGTTGATGGCCTGCGCAATGCGATTAACAATGCGGTTGATGTGTTTAATGGCACTGGTCGCTTATGCTTTGCCTTTTCAAACCATGACGTTCCACGCTCGGCAACACGTCAACTTGCTGCACTGGGTCTTGGTCCTGACCAAAGCGATGCAATGCAACTGTTGCTGCTTAAACTGGAAACCTGTTTGATCGGTTCAAGTTGTGTTTATCAGGGCGAGGAACTCGGGCTTGAGGACGTTACGGATATCCCTGTAGAGCAAATGCAAGACCCCTGGGGTGTAAAATTTGCACCAGCGTTTTTGGGACGCGACACCTGCCGCACGCCGATGGTTTGGGAAAAATCCAATCAACACGGTGGTTTTTCAACAGCAGATGCGACATGGCTTCCTATATCCGGTCAACATTTGAAGCGCGCTGGATTGGACATGGCCCAAACAGATGGATCCATCTATCGACAATTTGCGCAATTCTTGGCTTGGCGTAAAAATCAGCCGGCTATCATGAATGCCAATACGATGAGCGCCGTAAGCGGTGATGCGCGTACATTGGTATTTGATCGTATCAGCAACGCACAAACTCTGCGCTGCACCTTTGATTTTGACACACTAACTGCATCCTTTGAGGAGATTTAATTTGGCACAGGTAGAACTTAGAAATGTTGAGAAGACATTCGGCAAAACCCGCGTCATCCGCGACGTTGACCTGTCTATCGACAAGGGTGAGTTTGTTGTTTTTGTGGGGCCATCTGGATGTGGTAAATCAACCCTACTACGCCTTATCGCAGGATTAGAAAGCCTGACAAGCGGTGAAATCATCATCGCCGACCGTCCTGTTATGGATTTACCACCTTCTGAGCGCGGCATTGCGATGGTTTTCCAATCCTATGCGCTTTACCCACACATGAGCGTTTTTCACAACATGGCCTTTTCGCTAAGCTTGCAGGGCGTCGCCAGGGCCGAAATTCAAGAGCGCGTAGAGGCCGCTGCAAAAATTTTGCAAATGGAACATCTGCTGGATCGCCGTCCCGCTGCGCTTTCCGGTGGTCAGCGTCAGCGTGTTGCAATCGGACGTGCGATTGTGCGCAATCCAGATGTATTTTTATTCGATGAACCCCTGTCAAACCTTGACGCCGCGCTGCGCCATGACACCCGCGTTGAGATTGCAAAATTGCACAAACAACTGGGTGCAACCACGATCTATGTGACCCACGACCAAGTCGAGGCTATGACGCTTGCGGATAAAATCGTAGTTCTAAAAGACGGTGAAATCATGCAAGTTGGTTCGCCGATGGATTTGTTTAATTTCCCAGATAATGAATTTGTGGCGGGCTTCCTTGGATCTCCCAAAATGAATTTCTTTGATGGTGAATTAACAGATGCGTCGACATCTAAATTCAATGGATCAGGAATGCAGATAAGTGGTCTGCGTCTTGTCGCGACAGAAAAATCAAACGGAGCTGCGGTTCGCATGGGTGTGCGACCACAACATTTGGTTTTGGATCCCAACGGTCAGCTGAAGGGTACCGTGACACTTGTCGAACGATTAGGTACAGAAACCGTCGTGGAATTGCGCACCCAAGACGGAACGCCGTTCCGTTTTGCGGGACAAGATGTGCCCGAAATAGAAGTTGGTCAGGACCTCAGCTTTGGCTTTGATCCATCGCTGGCTCATCTATTTTAGTTAGATCACCTTCATCCATTTCATCCTGAAATGCTCCCATCAAAAGTGGGAGCATTTCAATCCCTGTACTTGTCTGCATTTCATTTTGCGGCGCTTGCTTCCAGCTTAGCGTGTCCAGCACATCACACGATGAACAGACAGGCACCCAGTCAGAATGGATGGTGTTACACTTGTCACAAACCCACTGAGGTCCACGCGGAGCTGACAACGCTTTGGTCAGCCAACCGCGCACAACCTCGTCCGAGCTGCCTTCACCCCGCTCAATCGCGGCCATGATTGTTAGGGCACGTGCATCGGGTTCGTTCTCCACGATATCCCCCAATGCGCGCCGCGCCTCTGGGAAATCTTCGGCTGCAAGGTTCAGTTCAGACATCATCAAACGTGACTCAATGTGATATGGGTTCAACTTTGAAAGCTGCGCAAAACGCTTAAGGCGCTCTTGCGGCGTTTCATTTGGTGCAATTTCTGAAAAGGCCGCTGCCAAATCAGGATGTGGCTGACTTTCCCAGGCCTTTTTAATGACGCGAACTGCCAATTTTGGCTTGCCCTGCGCGATATATTCACGCGCCGCCATCGCTGCTGCGGGCACCAAATCTGGTGACAGACGGTTCGCTTCAATCGCCGCTTCTCGTTTCTCGATTGAATTTTCCTCGTCGATGACATCCGCGGCTTGAGACAATGCCAAAACAGCCTCTCGGCGTTTATGAACATCACGTGGTATTTTCCCCTGCTTAAGTTTCACACCAAGGGTTTTGCGCGCGCCCTGCCAGTCGTGCGATTTAGCCTGAAGCTGTAGCAAAACATCCTGCACCTCTTCGTGCTTGGGCTTTAATTCAAAGGCTTTTTGCGCCAGTTTAAGCGCAACATCTGTGTCGCCCGTCGCAAGGCGTTGTTTCATGATCCCGCGGACACCCACAAATCGGGTTTGGGGATCCTTAATCAATTCTTTGTAAATCTGTTCGGCACGTGTCGTATTCCCAGACATTTCCGCAGCCTGCGCCGCAAGCAAATTGGTCAAGGTTGGCTGCTGCAGGTACCGCTCTGCCTGACCTGCCTTGGTCATCGCAGCATTCGCATCACCCGACGCAAGGGCCATCATTCCTTCGGACAACGCGCGATACCCACGCCGTTCACGGGATCGATTAAAATAGCGCGAAATGGCCGTGTCATCACCGTTGATAAACCGCAACGTCGCGACAAGTAGCGACAACAACTTCAACCCAACCCAAATCAACACAACCAAAAGCGTTAAAACAATGACCGCTTCTATTGCACTAAGGGTGTATTCAACCCCGCCCAAAGTGATCATCAAATCACCAATGATCGTATTGTCACCGTCCATCAAATGTGTAGCGCCAAATGAAATAGCCACCACAATCATGAGGAATAACACAATTTTAAACAGTGATGTCAGCATGACTTAGTTTCCTATTTCTTGGCTTAAAATGTCTAATTGTTCCAGCGCGTCTTGACGTTCGCGTGCTTGATCGATCCAAGGTTGCATCTGATGGCGTGCTGCATCTGGCAATGCATCCAGTTCATTCAACGCGCCATTCAAATCGTTCTCACGCAACGCTTGTTCTGCACGCGACAAAACCGCATCCGCATCATCACCCGTTTTTGGTGTTACTGATCTGGCCTGAAATTGTTTGCGCAGGTAGTTGCCAATTCCCGTGAAGCCTTCGCTTTCGTTAAGTTCATCACGCGCAGCGTTTAGAGCCGATCGTGCAGCTTCTGCAAAACTATCCCGCAATTCTTGATAGGTTTGAACCCCCTCTTCGGCAAATGAACGCAACTGGTTTGGAAGCGCCTGTCCAACCTGTTCATCAAATTCCTTGATTGCGGTGTCAAATGGGCCGCCCGCTTCAATCGCAGCACGGATTTGCGCCAAAATACCTCGTGCAACTGTATCTTTTGCACGCTGGGCCACCTCATTTGCGGTTTGTGCAGTTTCCGACATGAATTTTTGCAGGCTTTCACGCTGTGCCTCTAATGTTTCTTTCAGGCGTTTCACCTCGTCCTGATACTGTGTGACCAATTCATCGGGTATAGCAGATTCAATTGTACTTTTTTCTAGCGCGGCAAGACGCTTATCAAAGTTTTCAAGCTGTGATGCGATCCCTAAAAATCGCTGATCATAGCCAGCGGTCAGTGCATCAAGATCAGATTGGAACACAGCACCTACTGCACGTTGATCAGCGTCTGTTACACGCCGTTCTAACGCGTTTAAACGCTTATCTATGCCTGTGATTTGACCAGTCGCTTCATCACGAAACTGTGCCACATCAGGATGCACAGGCCAGATCGGGTTAGAGGGTTGGGACAAAATTGCAGCACCAAATCCAAGACCAGCACAAATAAATCCAGCAACGAGTAATGGCACAACGCCAGTTGATTTCCGTTTAGTATCGCCGGCCTCTGAAACATCAGTGACAGCATCCTCTGATGGTTCATCGCTAACAACTTCCTGCGCGTCTTCTACAACAACCGCATCCTCGATGTTGTGGGTTTGATCATCAATCGGCTCAACAGCTTTTTCATCTTTTTCATCTGTCATTCCAATACTCCAACAACAATAAAGCTTTCTGTCTCAAACCACATAACTTCGCCATGCATTCACCACGCAATTCAACATTGCTGCCCCATTCGGTTTTTGCGCAATGTCCAACTTCAATACGTTATTGGCATCAAAAATCTCTGCGACAGCTTGGCTCATGGCGACAACATGCCAATGTTCCCGATTTGTGGACAGCGTCTTAAATATCTTTGCACTTTTCGGCGAAAATAGGGGAAGAATCATCGGCTTTCCCCCTTGTAACAATTGGATCAATGCATCTGAAGGCGCACAAACGTTTTGTTCATACCCAACCGCTTCATGCGTTTCGATCCCATATTCCGAAAGTCGCGTGGCCAAATTACCGATGCTGACACGCCCGCGGATATGCAACAATGGTCCGTCAGGCATCATTGATTCTATTAGTGCGATCAACGCCTCGACATCAGATCCGCCATCGTAGACCGGATCACAATATGAACGCGCAAGCTCTGTCGTGACCTTTCCCACGCCAAAACCAAGGCGAGTGGGCAAATTCCATCGCTTGGCTGCGCGAACACCATTTGACGAAGTAAAAACAAACCCGCTATACCGCGTTAAATCACCTTGATAGGGTATGAAATCTATTACTTGTAGGGCTTCGCAATATACATTTGCACTTGGAATTTCTTGTGCAAGCTGACCTAAAAATTTCGTCAGCCCCGGTTCGGGACGTGTCAGAATAATTTTAGGTTCGTGATCTTGGTGCATTGCATAAGGTTAAGTAAGTTACATGGTAATGATAGCTGCCAATCAAACTAGACACAACGGATAGAACATGGCTGATGGTAAGTTATTGGTTTTAGGGCTAGAAAGCAGTTGCGACGATACCGCAGCAGCCGTTTTAAGAGTGTCAACTGAAACAGATACCGAGATTCTTTCCTCCGTTGTTTCTGGTCAGACGGATCTACACAAAGACTTTGGCGGTGTGGTTCCAGAAATCGCGGCAAGGGCACATGCAGAAATGCTTGATCTGTGTGTAGAGCAAGCGCTTGATCAGGCATGCGTGAACCTAGAAGATGTCGATTTAATTGGGGTCACGTCAGGTCCTGGTTTGATCGGTGGCGTGTTGTCGGGTGTCATGTCAGCCAAGGCAATTGCGATGGGCGCACAAAAACCCTTGGTTGGCGTTAACCACTTAGCAGGTCATGCTCTGACGCCCAGAATGACAGATGCAATTGAATATCCATATTTGATGTTGGTGATCTCTGGCGGGCACTGCCAATTTTTGATCGTGAAAGGGACAAATCAGTTTGTAAGGCTAGGTGGCACCATTGATGATGCTCCGGGCGAGGCATTCGATAAAACAGCCAGATTGCTGGGCCTACCACAGCCAGGGGGACCCTCAATTGATGCCACAGCACGTGATGGTGACCCAACCAAATTCACGCTTCCACGTCCACTGTTGGATCGTGAGGGATGCGACATGTCATTTTCAGGTTTAAAAACCGCCGTTTTGCGTGTTCGTGATGAAATCGTTCGTTATAAGGGTGGTCTTCATCAATCAGACGTCAACGATATTGCATCTAGTTTTCAAAGAGCGATATCGGATGTACTAGTCGAAAAAACGCGCCGTGCAATTGTGGAATATTTCAAACTACTTCCGCAAACACCAACCTTTACCGTGGCAGGTGGAGTTGCAGCTAATTCAGAGATCCGCGCCAAGCTGCAAGATTTATGTGCGGATCATTCGATTGCATTTAACGCACCTCCTTTAAAATATTGCACGGATAATGCGGCAATGATCGCATATGCCGCTGCAGAAATTTACATGAATGATTTGGTCGATCCAACGCATTTGGTCGCGCGTCCGCGATGGCCTCTGGACCAATCAAAAAGGCCATTGATCGGGCATGGTAAAAAGGGCGCTAAAGCATGAAGATTTCTGTTCTAGGCAGTGGTGCATTTGGAACCGCTTTGGCGATTTCGCTTTCAACAGGCGATAATTCAATAACTTTATGGGGCAGAAACCCGAAACAAGTTATTGCGTTTTCACAGGACCGAGAAAACAAAGACCGTTTGCCGAACTGTCCATTTCCAACATCGTTATATGTCACGTCTGATTTCAAGTTAGCTTGTGATTCTGATGCAATTTTAATCGCGGTTCCAACACAAAGTCTGCGCAAATTTATAGAAGAAAATCATACACATCTGCAGCGAAGAACCCTTATCGCATGTTGCAAGGGATTTGACATGGAAACTGGCAAAGGGCCGGTGGACATGCTGAAAAACGTTTCAGATCAGGCCGCAATCCTTACCGGCCCCAGCTTTGCTAATGATATCGCAAGAGGACTACCCACAGCGCTTACGTTGGCCTGCGAACAGGCAGAATTAGGCATTGCACTGCAAAATCAGCTAGTGTCAAAAAATATTCGCCTGTACCGGACACAGGACGTTATTGGTGCGGAATTGGGTGGCGGATTGAAAAACGTTATTGCTATTGGTTGCGGCGCGGCAATTGGCGCGGGATTGGGTGAAAGCGCGCGGGCCGCGCTGATGACACGTGGATTTGCGGAAATGCGCCGTTTCACAGCCGCGTTGGGCGGTCTTGACACAACGTTATGCGGACTATCAGGATTTGGCGACCTAAGCTTGACCTGTATGTCCGAACAGTCACGGAATTTTCGTTACGGAATGCAACTGGGCCAAGGGCGAGATTTTAAAGAAAATACAACAGTAGAAGGAAAATTTACCGCCCAAGCTGCATTGACGAAGGCAGATAAATTGGGTTTGGATGTGCCAATCATTAGATCAGTTTCTGATCTAGTAACTGGCACAAAAGACGTAGAAACATTACTAGCCGCGTTGCTTGCGCGCCCACAAAAGGAAGAATGATGCTTGTTGCATTAATCGCAAAAGATAAACCTGATCACCTGGAAACACGCAAAGCAAATCGTGAAGATCATCTTGCCTATATGAAGGAAACTGGACTCGCGCGGCATGCGGGTCCATTACTGGATAGCGATGGGAATATGTGTGGCTCACTTGTTGTGTTAGAAGTTGACACCATGGCCCAGGCGGAAGACTGGGCAAAGAATGATCCCTACAACCTTGCAGGCTTGTTCCAAAGTGCAGAACTTATTCAATGGAATAAGGTAATCTAAACTTTGCAATATTGGTTATTCAAATCTGAACCGTCCACGTGGTCGTGGGATCAGCAGATCACCAAAGGCGATATCGGTGAAGAATGGGATGGTGTGCGCAATTATCAGGCGCGTAATTTTATGCGCCAGATGAATGTTGGTGATTTAGGGTTCTTTTATCATTCACAAAAGGACAAAGAAATCGTCGGCATTGTCGAAGTCTGTGCCAACGCTCATCCCGATAGCACAACTGATGATCCACGTTGGGAATGCGTGGATATTCGCGCCGTAAAATCGATGCAAATTCCTGTGACCCTAGAACAGATAAAAACGGATCCACGATTGACCGAAATGGTCTTGGTCAAAAACGCTCGCTTATCCGTGCAACCCGTCACTGCCGAGGAGTGGGCGGTTATCTGTGGACTTGGTAATACCAACTCTGATTGATGACGTATGTACCATAACAGACTGCTAGTTTAGCGGTAATAAATCGACAGCGATGTAAAAGAATGGGTCCGGCCTTCCTAGCCGGACAAAACAACAATACATGACAGGGTAAGATTTCCAAGCAAAGACTATTTCGCAATTTATTCAAAACAGTTTTTAATATTGAAACCCTTAAGAATAGACAGACTCTTTACCGAAATGCTTGGTCAGCATGTAATAAACAACGGCGCGATATTTGTTCCGTTCGGGACGGCGATATGTTTCGATCACGCTATTGATTTCATCCATCAATTCAGGCCCATCAGACTAGCCAAGTTTCTTGATAAGAAAATTGTTTTGACTGTTTCCAACTCGCTCTCTTGGCTCCCAGCAACTGTGGACGCATCCGCATTCTAGATTGAAGGCCCACATCCAATGGTAACAGTTGTCAACAAATCCATGTCTGGCTACATTCCACACTTATTTTTCAGATCATCTGCATACTTTTCGATCAGTTCGTCGCGCTTTCTCATAATATGCCATTTTGGATTATTTTATTTACTTTTGTCATATTTATTCAAAAACCGTGCGATGACAAACAAAATCTGCGAGGACGAAGAGAAGTTGTGGCGCAGAGCGCACAAAAAAAGCCCTGCATGAATTTCACACAGGGCTTGCAAGCAATAGGTTTAAGCTTTGCGTTTAATATCTGTAATGTTCTGGCTTGAATGGGCCTTCTGGTGTGACGCCGATGTAGTCTGCTTGATCTTTGGCAAGTGTTGTAAGCTTCACACCGATGCGATCCAAATGCAGGCGCGCAACCTTTTCGTCCAAATGCTTTGGTAGGATGTAAACATCATTGTTATATTCATCACCCTTTGTCCAAAGTTCAATCTGCGCCAAAACCTGGTTCGTGAACGAGGCTGACATGACAAAGGATGGGTGTCCAGTTGCATTACCAAGGTTCAAGAGACGACCCTCTGAAAGCAGAATGATACGGTTGCCTGATGGCATTTCGATCATGTCTACCTGGTCCTTGATGTTGGTCCATTTGTGGTTCTTTAAGTGCGCAACTTGGATTTCGTTGTCAAAGTGACCGATGTTTCCAACAATCGCCATGTCCTTCATCGCGCGCATATGTTCGATGCGAATGACGTCTTTGTTGCCTGTTGTGGTGATAAAGATGTCTGCCGTTTCAACTGCGTCTTCGAGTGTTAGAACCTCAAACCCATCCATAGCGGCCTGAAGCGCACAAATTGGATCAACCTCGGTCACCTTAACACGCGCACCTGCACCGCGAAGTGACGCGGCAGAGCCTTTGCCCACGTCGCCATATCCACAGACAACTGCAGTCTTACCCGCCATCATCGTGTCGGTTGCGCGGCGAATGCCGTCAACAAGGGATTCTTTACAACCATACTTGTTGTCGAATTTGGACTTAGTAACTGAGTCATTCACATTGATCGCAGGGAACGGTAGTTGGCCATTTTTCACCAATTCATACAGGCGGTGCACACCCGTTGTTGTTTCCTCTGACACGCCTTTGATCGCATCGCGGGTTTTCGTGAACCAACCTGGCGATTGTTCCATGCGCTTTTTGATCTGCGCCTTAATCACGGCCTCTTCTTCGGACTGTGGCACGGGAATGATATCTTCGCCCGCTTCTGCACGTGCGCCCAATAGAACGTACAATGTCGCATCACCGCCATCGTCCAAGATCATGTTTGGGCCTTCTGGGAACATGAATGATTTATCCAAGTAATCCCAATGCTCTTCCAACGACTGGCCTTTGATCGCAAAGACAGGAACGTTCGCGGCGGCAATGGCTGCCGCTGCGTGGTCCTGTGTTGAAAAGATGTTGCAAGACGCCCAGCGCACATCAGCACCCAGTGCCACCAATGTTTCAATCAAAACCGCTGTCTGGATCGTCATGTGAAGCGAGCCGACGATGCGTGCGCCTTTCAGTGGCTTGCTTTCGCCGTATTCAGAGCGCAGCGCCATCAACCCAGGCATTTCAGTTTCCGCAATGTCCAATTCCTTGCGGCCAAAATCCGCTAAAGCTATGTCCTTAACAACATAATCACTCATCTGCTTTGTCTCCGATGATTTTGAGGGTCGCGTAACATACATTGAAATACGACACAACTCTTGCTGCGGATGCTATTTTTTAGTGTGGTTTTTTACCTTGGTGAGAATGCGCCACCGCCGGCTTGCATAAAACCAAAATTTTTGGCACCAAAAACCAAACAACGGCATGAGATCAAATTGAAACAAAAACGTGCATGGCAACGAATGCTCTCGGGAAGGCGATTGGATTTACTGGATCCAACGCCGATGGACATCGAGATCGAGGATATCGCGCATGGTTTGTCGTTTGTCGCGCGTTGGAATGGGCAAACACACGGAGACTTCCCCTATTCCGTTGCTGAGCATTCTTTGTTGGTTCTTCGTATTTTTGAAGGGATTAGACCAAAAGCAAATGTACAGGAACGTATGTTCGCATTGCTACATGATGCACCTGAATACGTCATCGGAGACATGATATCACCTGTAAAACATGCTGTGGGTTCGGGTTATGAAGAATTGGACGAACGCCTTGCGGCCGCGATTCACATACGGTTTGGGCTACCTGCCAAAATTCCCGCAGAATTAAAAAAGCAGATCAAGCAGGCCGACAAATACAGTGCGCGACTAGAGGCATCAGAAATTGCTGGATTTTATGAAAAAGAGGCCAATAAACTATTTGGTGTCATAGACGAATATTATGTGGACACCTTCAAAATCAAATTGCGCCCCCCAAAAGAGGTTCGCAAAGAATTCGTCGACACATTTCAAGCTTTGCTAAGTCAGAAATAGATTATTTTGGGCTTCGCTTGGCCAAAATACGCTGCAAAGTACGGCGGTGCATATTCAAACGTCGCGCTGTTTCACTCACGTTTCTGTCGCATAGCTCATACACGCGCTGGATATGTTCCCAGCGTACACGATCTGCACTCATTGGATTTTCAGGTGGCGGTGGTAGGTCATCGCCATTTGCAACAAGGGCATTCGTAATATCTGTTGCATCGGCAGGTTTTGCCAAATAGTCCGTCGCACCAATTTTAACGGCCGCAACAGCGGTGGCGATTGCCCCATAACCAGTCAAAACAACAATACGGCTATCTGGGCGCTTTTCTCGCAAGACCTCAACAACGTCTAAGCCGTTGCCATCCTCAAGTCGTAAATCAACCACGGCATACGCAGGGGGACGTGCTGTCGCGATTGCCCGCCCTGCGACAACAGAGCCTGCTGTTTCAACCTCAAACCCACGCTTTTCCATGGCCTTGGCCAGGCGGCGAAGAAACGGTTCATCATCATCAACAAGTAAAAGAGATCTATCTTCACCTAGATCAATGCTATCGCTGGGACTCACAACTTTTCTCCACTCTCGCGTCGTCTAGGCGTTAGGTTAGCGATATAAGGCTTTGGGGTCAAACCAGATATTGTCAGCTATTCTCAATGAAACATGCTGCCGTTTCCGCAATTTGTTCGGCACTTGTGTTTCTATTGAAAAACTCAACAAAACCATAATCGGGCAACATTAAATAGGTTTGCGTAGAATGATCCACGATATAATATTCAGGATCATCGTTGTGGCGTTTGTAATACGTGCGATAGGCCTTTGATGCGGCTTTTACCTGTTCTTCTGTTCCTGTTAACCCGACCATCTTGGGGTGTATATTTTCGACATATGCATCCAATGCTTCGGGCGTGTCGCGTTCAGGGTCAATCGAGATAAAGATCGGGGTGGCAGAAAGACCTTGCGCTGCCAATAATTCTATGGCTTCGGCATTGCGAACGGTATCAAATGGACACACGTCAGGGCAGAAAGTGTAGCCGAAATAGATCAAACTTGGCTCAACGATTACATCTTGCTCAGTAACAGCGCGTCCTTTGTGATCAACCAACTCAAATGGACCGCCGATCGCAGCACTGCCGCCTGCTACAGCCGATGTACGACAATCCGCAAACTGATCTTCATCGTCTGAAAATGGGCCCACCCCTGTCGCAAACAATACCGAGACTAACAAACTCACGCAAACAAGCAGAATTGCAGTAATTTGAATCATCCGTTGCATTGGCGTATCTTATCCCTAATCGCTGTCATATCTTGGGCATATAAGCTATTCGAAACGAAACGAAAACAGGGATGCGACAAACATGTCCGATGATCCATCGCTTTTTATTGAAGATACACGCAGTAATTGGATCAGATTGCGCACATCAATCGCAATTCGTTGGGTTGCGATTGTCGGGCAGTTAATTGCAGTGTTCGTAGCGCTGCAATACTATCGCCTGCAAATTCCAATTGATTACTGCCTTTTATTCATTGGGCTTTCGATCATAGCAAATTTGCTGGCCACCTATCTATATCCCGAAAACAAACGATTATCAGAAACAGAAAACTTGTTGTTTTCTTTATTCGATTTGTTCCAACTCTCAGCTTTGATTTATCTCACTGGTGGTTTGAATAATCCATTCAGCATCTTGGTCATCGCACCAGTGGTAATATCATCCTCTGTATTAGGGATTCGATCCGCCGTGTTAATCGGGGGAATTTCGCTAATCATTGTTACGGTATTGTCCAAATATTATGTGCCCTTGATGACAGCGCAGGGATTCACCATGCAAATCCCAAAGGTCTTTGTTTTTGGGAATTGGGCAGCGATTGTCATTACCGTTGTGTTCCTAAGCATTTACGCGCGCAGAACCACTCAAGAAATGGCAACTATGGGGGATGCCCTATTTGCAACGCAAATCGCACTCTCGCGGGAACAAAAACTCACTGATCTGGGTGGCGTGATCGCCGCGGCAGCACATGAACTTGGAACACCACTGGCGACGATCAAACTAACCGCAGGCGAGTTGGTCGAAGATCTGTCAGATGATCCTGATCTGAAAGAAGATGCGGAACTGATCCGACAAGAAGCAAATCGTTGTCGCGATATTTTGCACTCTATGGGCCGGGTGGGCAAAGATGATCTGCACCTAAGGAATGCACCATTAAGCGAAGTTTTACGCGAAGCCGCCGAACCACATGTCGAGCGCGGTAAAATAGTTAATTCGGCAATTATTGGTGATCTTGATCCCGCTGATCAGCCCAAAATCTATCGACATCCAGAAATCATCCACGGTCTGCGTAATATGATCCAAAACGCGGTGGATTTCGCAAATAGTGCAATTTGGGTGGACTATTCATGGGACGATGAAAAAATCGCCATTCGAATTTCAGATGATGGCCGAGGATATCCAGAGCATATGTTAAACCGTATTGGTGACCCTTTTGTGCGTTCAAAAAAACAGGGGTCTGATCGCAATCAACGACCCGGATACAAAGGAATGGGGTTAGGTTTATTTATTGCCAAAACACTTTTGGAACGCACTGGTGCATCGTTGAAATTCGCCAACGGTTCAAACGCCGATACGGTTCGTCAAAAATCGACTGAACGATCAGGCGCAATTGTTCAAATCACCTGGGAACGTTCGCAGATCGAACACAGTGCCCAAGAGCTTGGACCCAATGTCATGATGGATCAATATTAACGAATTATTAACCAGTTTTCTGTCCTTTGAATCCAAAATAATGGGACATCTTTATGGAACATCTTGTTGAAATTACTGTTTTTTTGGCATCAATTTCAGCGATCCTGCTGGTTTCAGGTTTAATTATCCTAAAAACCAACTTTCCTTTGAACTCCAAATCCACAGAAAGCGATCAAAAGATTACATTATGGTTTCAGGGAAACGAATTAAGGCACAATACAGATGCCGCACATAACATGTTGCGAGACCTGAAATTGGCCGATGGTTTAGCAGATTTATTAACGTTTTTTGAACATCATTTTCCTGATGCAACATCGCTTGCAGATGGCAAAGACGGCATCAACGAACTCGGTTCGCCTTGGAAGCACGATCCGGCAATTTTGCGGGTTACAAAAAAACATTAAGATTTACAAATAGAGCTATTAGGCTCTGCCACTGCTTCTAACATTTATACTTTGCGCCGCGCAAAACATGAATTGGAAATGGTACAGAATGTCGTGGAAAACACGCCGTTTCCCGTTTAGTAAATCGCTGAATCGGGAAACGTCATGATGTCGAATGCCGCTTTCCGCGAACTTGGCAGCGATCTCGGGAAGCAGCTTATTCGCTTTGCAACATCTAACGATATTCATGTCGAGCGTGTGAAATTCGCGGTGGAAAAAAACCACCGCTCTGGTTCGATATCAACAAATTTTCAGTACCCAAAAGCTCGGTCCAATATGCATTGGACATCACCGAAATCGTACGCGCACAGCAAGCACAGAAAAATTTTGTCCAAACCCTTACAAAAACCTTTGCCACGCTTTCCATTGGTCTAGCAATTTTTGATCGAAACAGGCAATTAATGCTTTTTAATCCCGCATTGATTGACCTTACCGCCCTTACCGCCGATTTTTTAAGCGCACGCCCAAATTTGTTAACTGCGTTCGATAAGCTTTGGGATAATCAAATCATGCCTGAGACCAAAATATGTGCGCTGGAGGGAAAAGCTTGCCATTTTGGTCGCGGCAGCAACCGAGAGGACCTACACCGAAATTTGGAATTTACCCTCCGGTGCAACATTTCGGATTTCTGGGCGTCGGCACCCAGATGGCGCATTGGCATTTTTGTTTGAAGATATGACTGCAGAAATATCAATGTCGCGGCAGTTTTACTGCCGAATTGGAATTACACCGCGAACTTTTCAACAATCTAGACGGCGCAATCGCTATCTTCTCAATTTCTGGTGAATTGTATCACCAAAACGAAGCACATGCGCATTTATGGGATGGCCTATCAACTGACCCAGAAAACCGATCAACAATCCAAGACGCCAGCAAGCTGTGGCAATCGCGCTCTAAACCTACCGGTCTGTGAGGAGAGAGACGTGATTTTATTAATCAAATCGACGAAAGCGAAGGTTGGAGAGAGGACATAATCTACGAAAACGAGCAGCGCATTAGCGTACAAATTGTCCCTCTCATGGGGCAGCATACTACAGTTTGTTTTACCTACTAAAGCTCTTGTCAGACAAATTTCGAACTGTCATTTGTTGTGCATGGCAAATTCGAGAACAGTACAATTTGATAGCCCCGAACAAACAGCGATTTATGCAGCGAAGTTGGCGAACAACCTCGCGGCTGAAGATATAATTTTGTTGAATGGGAACGTCGGCGCAGGGAAAAGTTATTTTTGCCGCGCACTTATCCAATCAGTGTTACAATTTGAAGAAGATATTCCGTCACCCACATTCACACTTGTTCAGCAATATGACACCGAAATCGGAGAACTCTGGCACGCGGACCTATATCGATTGAGTGACCCTAGCGAAGTCATAGAACTTGGCCTGTTGGACGCGATTGAAAGCGCAACCATATTGATTGAATGGCCCGATCAAATCACCGACTTCCTTCCTAACTCCGCATTGAATATCAATATTAGTGCAAGCGGTCATGAAACACGGGTGTTTCACTTCAGTTGGACAAACAAAAAATGGGATGAAAAGCTACCTGGTCATGAATGATGTTTATGATACTTTCCTGACCAAGTCTGACTGGGCCTACGATCATATCGTCCCAATTTCACCCGATGCGTCAAATCGTAAATATTTTAGGCTCACAAGCTGTTCTGGTTCGGCCATTTTAATGGATGCTGAATTGGAAAGCCCAAAAAGCTTTGACGCATTTCAAGACGTCGCAAATTACTTGAATTCCATTGGGCTAAGCGCACCTGAAATTTATGCAAGTGATCGAACACATCGCTTGATGTTGCTTCAGGACCTTGGCGTGCGAACATTTGCCCAAGATTTAGAAATAGACCAAGCTTTAGAACCCGAAAGATATAAGGCCGCCATTTCGATGCTGTGCCGATTACAAGCTGGACCAGGAATGAAGCGATCAGTTGCGACACCAGACAATTTAACAGAAATGCTAAATCCATTTTTTGAGGTCCCCGAAGTTGCAAATTGCACGCATGGGAATTTGCAACTTATGCGCACAAAACTGCATGAGTTGTTCAATCGTTCCCTATCAAAGCAGAGCACCTTATCCTTACGTGATTGTCACGTCGAAAATTTGGTTTGGATTCCAAACAGAACTGGGCCAGCACAGGTTGGTATTCTTGATTTCCAAGACGCGTTTAACTGTGACCCTTGCTATGATCTTGTTTCACTCTTGTGGGACGTAAGACGGGACTTGGACGAGGACCTGCGCGAGTATTTAATCAATTCTTTTGCCTTTAAAAAAGGGATCGATCGCACGCAGATATCCCGAGCAATAAATGCGTTAAAATTGCAGCGGAATCTGCGCATATTGGGCATTTTTGATCGCTTGGTTAGTCAAGGGAAAACCAAATACGCCACCTTTGTTCCGCGCACATTAAGGTACGTCCATCAAGCATTAGAGTCAGAAGATTGCGTGACTTTAAACGCGGACTTGTCCTTACCTTTAGAACGCTACGAACGAAAGTATGAGAGTCAGTAATGTTTCCAACGGTCATTTTCGCAGCAGGTTTTGGAACCCGGATGCAGGAATTAACTGTCGACACCCCCAAACCACTTCTGTCGTTTAACGGTTCGGCATTGATCGAACATGCAATTGCGCACGCAAGAAATAGCATGGTCCCCTCAATTTCCGTGAACGCGCATTTTCAGTCGGAGAAGTTGGTAAGTTATTTCACTAGTTCAGATGTCTCTGTTTTTGTGGAAGAGAATGAGATTTTGGATACGGGTGGCGGGCTTAAACGAATATCTTTGGCGCAAAACTTGGACACCGTATTCACAATGAATTCCGATACCTTATGGACGGGGATCAATCCTCTGACGCTTTTGATGGAACAGTGGGATCCTGAAACAATGGATGCTTTGTTGTTGTGTGTAACGCCCGAAAACGCAGAGGGCAGAACAGGCAAAAAAGGTGACTTTTCAATTGGTGATGATAACGTGATAACACGGGGCGGGATTTACACATACGCCAGTTGTCAGATCATAAAATCACAGATTGTTAGAGACTTTAGCCAGACAGTTTTTTCACTTAACGCAATTTGGGACGACATGATCTATCATAAACGCGCAAAAGCCGTGATATACCCAGATCCGTGGATTGATATCGGAACCAAACAGGCATTCGAGCAGGCAAAACAGAAATTTCATGGCAGTTAAAGAACCACATCCACGCATTTATGGCATTCCTTTAGGTTCGGACTACCCACGCGAGTTCGTAAATGGATTAATCCAAAGATATGTGGATCGCCCCCCACATGAACTTGCCCGAATAAATGTGATCGTTAATACATCACGCATGCGTTCGCGCCTGATCGAGATTTTCGCCGAACAAAAATGCATGCTGCTTCCCAAATTACATTTGATAGGTGATCTAGGCAGCCTAATGCATGGGTCTTTTCCAACGAATGACACGAATACAATTAGCGAAAAGTTCGAGTTTATTCGCCTTGTGTCTGGACTGCTGAATGCACAGCCCAGTTTTGCGCCAAAATCGTCCCTATTTTCACTTTCTGATAGTCTTCAAAGCCTGATGAACGAGATTGTGGAAGAAAACGTCAGTGCCAAGAGTTTGATGGAACTGAACGTTCAAGATCAATCAGGGCACTGGCGAAACGCGCTGGAATTTTTGAAAATTATATTTGGATACTTAGACAATCAAAATGGTCAGATCGCAGCAAGTTCATTAAAGGACCAAACGGCAAATTTGACAGAGTATTGGTCAAGAAATCCAATGTTAGACTCTGTTTATGTACTGGGTTCAACTGGATCGCGGAGACCAACATTGGACCTGATGGCGGCCGTCTCACAATTATCAAATGGCCACATCATATTGCCGGGTTTTGATTTTGATGCGCCCCAATCAATGTGGTCGCATCTATTATCAGACCGCGCAACCGAGGATCATCCACAATTTCGCTTGGCGAAAGTCGTCGAAACATGTGGCACCGATCCAACAAAGGTTTCGAACTGGGCAAATGCGCCTACTGATACCGACCGATCCTCCCTGATCTCGCTCAGTCTACGGCCCGCACCGGTGACAGATAGCTGGATGAGAGAGGGGCCAAAACTCAGAAACTTAATTCAAGCTACAGACGGAATCACGCTGGTGGAGGCGGTATCAAAACGACAAGAGGCGTTGGCGATCGCTCTGCGGCTGCGTCAGGCCGTTGAGACGGGTGAAACCGCGACCCTAATTACACCAGATCGAGAGATTTCGCGCTACGTATCCTCGATCATGGCGCGATGGGAAATCACCCCAGATGATAGTGCGGGGATACCGCTGACCCTGACGCCAGTTGGTCGGTTTTTGCGAGAAACTGCGAATTTGCTGGGAAGTGAAGTTAAAATTTCTCAGATTTTCGCTATTCTCCAGCATCCGCATTGTCACAACGATGATGAAACCCGCGGTGAACATCTGCGCCTAACCCGAGAGCTTGAACTGTATCTTAGAAGAGATGGTATAGTCTCACCGACAACAGAAGTGTTGGCAGATTGGGCAGAAAAACAATCAAGTGATTTGGTAGAACAGTGGTGTGAGTGGTTTTCCGACTGTTTCATAATTCCCGAGAAACAATCTGAGCAAAATTTCGATATATGGCTGCATACACACGTTGAGCTGAGTGAGAAAATCGCAAACGGAAGTACCTATAAAAGCGGTGATGAGAGTCGTCTTTGGCAGGGGCCATCTGCCCAACCTATCCGTCGGATCATTGATCGGCTGAGCGAGACGAGCGAAACTGCGTTGGAATGCGATATTAGGGACTACTTAAGCATTTTTAAGGGACTATTGGCCAAAGATTCGCTACGCGAAACAAATGAAACCCATCCTAGGGTATTAATTTGGGGAACTTTAGAGGCACGTGTTCAGGGCGCTGATCTCTATATCCTTGCGGGATTGAACGAGGGAACGTGGCCTGAAACAGGTGACAGCGATCCATGGTTGAATCGGCAAATGCGAAAAGGTACAGGTCTGCGTGTACCAGAGCGAAAAATTGGTCTCTCTGCGCATGATTACCAACAGTTGATATGTCAAAAAAACGTATGGATTACGCGTTCCATTCGCTCAAACGACGCCGAAACGGTTCCGTCCCGATGGATTAACCGTTTAATGAACTTGTTAAATGGATTGCCCGAACAAAATGGTCCTGTCGCATTAGACAATATGAGGAAACGTGGCGCATTTTGGCTGGCATTAACGGATAAAATCGACAATGCGAATTGCGAGGGTTCTATTAGATCAGCTCTCCGTCCCGCACCCTGCCCGCCAATCGAAGCACGGCCAAAAACATTAGCCGTGACCGACGTTCGTACCCTAATTCGTGACCCGTATGCAATTTATGCAAAACATATCCTGAGATTGCGTCGACTTAATCCATTAAATGCAACGCCAGATGCGCGAATGCGTGGAACAGTTGTTCACGAAGTGCTGGAAAATTACTTTCGCGAATGGCCTAATATTCCAGCAGATTGGCGTCGGGAAAAATTTATGGAGATATTGGAAGACACTCTTCATAACTCAGTTCCCTGGCCATCAACCCAGGTATTTTGGCGCAATCGATTGGATCAAGTGATCGATTGGTTGATAGATGGTGAGGCAGAGCGCCGCAAAAATGCTGAACCAATTGGATTTGAGGCGTCTGGTCGATTGGTGATCCCCGAATTAAACTTCACAATTCGTGCAATCGCTGATCGTGTTGATCAGCGCTCAGACGGATCATTCGTAATATACGATTACAAAACTGGCGTCGCACCGACCGAAAAACAACAACTATACTTTGACAAACAATTGTACCTTCTTGCACTAGTGGCAGAACACTCTGGTTTTGCGAAAATAGAGCCTAATAAAGTGTTTAATGCTGCATTCGTAGGCTTGGGAAATCCCGCCAAGATCGTGAACGCGCCATTCGAAAAGGAAAGTGTTGAAGAAGCATATCGCAAACTGCGTCAACTGATTGAACGTTATCAGGATCCAGATCAAGGTTTCACCGCACGTCGAGCATTGTTCAAGTCTGACGATTTTTCAGACTATGATCACCTATCACGTTACGGGGAATGGGATGTATCGCACCCTCCAAAGAAGGAGCGATTGCAGTGAACGAAGCCAGCAGAGCACAATTGACTGCGGCACGCCCCGAAACCTCTACTTGGTTATCGGCCAATGCAGGGTCCGGAAAAACACGGGTATTAACAGACCGCGTTGCGAGATTGCTTTTAGAGGACGTTGCACCCGAACATATTCTATGTTTGACCTACACCAAAGCTGCGGCCGCCGAGATGCAGAACCGATTGTTCAAGCGTTTGGGCGAATGGGCAATGTTGAATAACGAAGACTTACGTCACGCCCTAAGCGAAATTACAGATCAAACAACGCATTCAGAAACTGATCTTGCACATGCTAGAACACTGTTTGCGCGTGCGATTGAGGCGCCAGGTGGGTTAAAAATTCAAACCATTCATTCGTTTTGCTCATCACTATTGAGGCGTTTTCCACTCGAAGCAGGCGTTACGCCTGATTTCACAGAAATTGACGAGTTAGCAAGAGATGAAATAGCGAAACTTGCTCTGAATAAGATGAGTGAAAACCAAATGGATCGCATCCTTTTCAACGATATGAACCGATTGGTCAGTGAAGCATCCTTTGACACTCTTCTAACCGAGATTATCTCCAGAAAATCGTACTTCAGCAACAGGGCATCCAGCATGCAGATCGCAAGCTTTCTTGGTGCCCCACAAGATACATCCGTTGAACAATTGTTCCATTCATCATTCAATGATGCAGATCTGGAATTTGTGAAGAAACTAGTCCCCATTTTGCATGCAGGTGGTGCATCAGCCGCAAAATTATCCGAAAAGTTGCTATTGTGCACTGAACGATCAGTCGAGAAATTCACTGTGTTAGAGACTGTTTTTCTGAAATCAACACCCCCATTTGAACCAAAGATAGACAAAATCGGCACCAAGGTACTGCGCGAAGGGGAGTTAGCCCCATATTGCAATGAATTGAATGCTTTCATGCAACGCATTCATGATTTCAAGCATGCAAAAAATGCCATCAAATCATTAAACGCAAGCATCACTTTGTCAAAATTTGGGTGTCGCTTTGTCGAGATTTATGAAGAGGAAAAACAACGGCGCGGTTGGTTGGATTTCGAAGATTTGATCCTGAAAACTAAGGACCTGCTTTCAATATCTGCGGTTGCCCAATGGGTTCTATTTCGGCTGGATGGGGGGATTGACCATATTTTGGTTGACGAAGCCCAAGACACAAGCCCAACCCAATGGGCCGTCATTGAAAAGCTAGCCGAAGAATTCACAAGCGGAAGCGGTGCACGCGACATCAATCGAACCATTTTCGTTGTTGGCGACAAAAAACAGTCGATCTATTCGTTTCAGGGGGCCGATCCGCGCGAATTCGACCGTATGAGGGAAGAATTTGCAACCAAATTAAACGCTTCCCAACAGGCGTTTCAATCAACAGCGCTGGAATATTCATTTCGATCTTCACCTGCAATTCTGCGATGTGTCGATCATGTATTTGCACAAGCCTCCAAAGCTGGGTTTACCGAACAGGCAACGCACAAAGCATTTCACACCACCTTGCCTGGCCGGGTCGATCTTTGGCCCGTAATTCCGCCAAGTGAGCCCGAAGATGAAGGTAATTGGGAAGACCCCGTTGATATTATGGGTCGTTCCAGTGAAACAGGACATTTGGCACAGTCCATCGCGCATGAAATTTCCGAATTGTTAAACTCTGAAACGGTGCTTCCTGACAAATTGATCGACGGCGAATGGACTGGACGTAAAATTGAACCAAGAGATTTCCTGATCCTAGTTCAAAACCGTAAGGATCTATTTCACGAAATCATAAGGGCCTGCAAAAACCTGAATATCCCGATTGCAGGTGCCGATCGGCTACGATTATTATCTGAATTGGCTGTTAAAGATTTGCTCGCCGTTCTTGAATTTTTAGCTCTTCCAGAAGATAGCCTTGCTTTGGCAACGATACTTAAGTCCCCTTTGTTTGGTTGGAATGAGCAAAGATTATTCACACTTGCGCACGATCGGGACGGCAAGCATCTGTTTGAGGCAATGCGTACCAATCGCAAGGAATATCAGAATGAGCTATCGGTCCTAGAAGATTTGCGTAACAAGACCGACCTGTTGCGCCCTTTCGATATCCTTGAACGTATTCTGACAAAACATAAGGGACGAGGAAGGTTTTTGTCACGCCTAGGACCCGAGGCCAAAGACGGTATTGATTCACTTTTATCCATCGCACTGGAATATGAGGCCGTCGAAGTGCCCAGTCTTGTCGGCTTTATCGCGTGGGTTCGCGACAAAGATATCGAGATAAAGCGCCAAATGGACAATGCACAGAACCAAGTTCGCGTGATGACAGTTCATGGATCAAAGGGGCTCGAGGCACCCATCGTCATTTTACCAGATACGGTTGATCGGCGCGCCGATGTGCGCGGGCATTTTTTTGATGCTGATGATTTAGTTGTGTGGAGTGGAACCAAAAATGATCGCCCTGCCGCGATAGCAGAGCTTTACGATCTATGCTTTGAAAAAGAAAAAGAAGAACGCAATCGATTGTTATATGTCGCAATGACGCGAGCAGAAAAATGGTTAATCGTTGCCGGGGCTGGCAAAGTACAAAATGCCTCTGAATGTTGGCATTCACAAATCACCGAAGGCATTGAGGCTGCTGGTGGAGTGCGGTTAACAACGCCTGTAGGTAACGGCAGGCGTCTTGAGTATGGTAATTGGCCGGTGCTGCAAAACGCCAATGTCGAAAAGACCGGAGAGAACCAAGTCGAATTACCAACATGGTTACAGAATAGTCCAGCAAATCAAGAAGAGCGTTCGGTTCTCATTTCACCCTCGGAACTACCAGGGTCAAAGGCTCTGCCCAGTGATGTGAATTGGGATAGCGAAACCGCGAAAAATTACGGTTCTTATGTTCACCTACTGCTGGAAAATCTGCCTGTTCATCCGACGGAAAATTGGCCACAGATCGCGAATAATCTGCGCGTTAAATTGGAGCAGCCTATTGATGAAAACATTGCCTTGCACGCTTATGAGAGTGCAACGCAAGCACTAGGCACTCCTGACCTAAGTTGGATCTTTGAAAAAGATGCTTTTGCCGAAGTCCCCTTTGTCACGGTTCTACCTGAATATTCCGAGCGTTGCTTTCATGGGATCATTGATCGCTTGATCGTGCAGGATGAAACTGTTTTCGTTGTCGATTTTAAAACCAACCGCGCAATCCCAGAAACTGCTGAGCAAATCCCCATTGGGATTTTGAATCAAATGGTGATCTACGAACACGCCATCAAACAGCTTTATCAAAAATACGCTATCAAAACGGGCATTTTATGGACGGCTGAGGCAAAATTCATGGAAATTCCACAGCGCATCCTGTTGGATGCGAAAACTAACCTTTGCAAATCTTGACGTTTGAACGCGGCTTGCATACTTCTTGATTAATCAATGTTTAGGAGAAGCCAGATGGCAACAGTTGCAGTAACAGACGCGACCTTTGATGAAGAAGTTCGTAATTCAGATGTCCCAGTCGTCGTTGATTTTTGGGCAGAATGGTGCGGACCATGTAAACAAATCGGTCCCATCCTAGAGGAATTGTCAGATGAAATGGCTGGCAAAGTAAAAGTTGCCAAAGTGGACGTAGATGCAAACCAAAATGCGGCCATGTCAATGGGCGTACGCGGTATTCCAGCGCTGTTCATTTTTAAAGATGGTGAAGTCATTTCAAATCGCGCAGGCGCTGCACCAAAAGCAGCCCTTCAAAAGTGGATTGAAGACTCAATCTGAACATCTGAGCTGTAGATGAGAAAAGCTAAGAGGCTTTGAATAAAGCCTCTTATTCCGACCATTTAGATGAAAGATTGTTCCTTGGATAATAATGAATTTCCCGGATGGCATGGCACGACGATTGTCGGCGTAAAGAAGGACGGAAAAGTTGTCATTGCGGGGGATGGTCAAGTCAGCCTTGGACAAACCGTTATCAAAGGGTCGGCGCGAAAAGTGCGAAAATTATCCCCAGGGGGTCATGACGTCATTGCGGGCTTTGCAGGTTCCACTGCGGATGCATTCACGCTTCTTGAACGCCTCGAGGCGAAGTTAGAGGCCAGTCCAGGACAACTTGCCCGTGCATCGGTTGAACTTGCCAAAGATTGGCGTACAGATAAATATCTCCAAAAGCTTGAGGCGATGTTGATCGTGACAGATGGCGATCTATTGCTGATCATCACTGGTGCAGGTGATGTACTTGAACCAGAACATGACATCGCAGCAATTGGATCAGGCGGCAACTTTGCCTTGGCGGCGGCACGTGCAATGATGGACAGTGATCTGGATGCGCACACGATCGCAACCAAAGCAATGTCAATTGCCGCCGAAATTTGCGTTTATACAAACGGCAACCTTACTGTTGAAAGCCTTTAATATGAGTGATCTTACGCCTCGTGAAATCGTGTCCGAGTTAGACCGTTT
Organism: Paracoccaceae bacterium; assembly: GCA_017852835.1. GTDB lineage: Bacteria > Pseudomonadota > Alphaproteobacteria > Rhodobacterales > Rhodobacteraceae > HIMB11. The sequence goes on along the minus strand of JAFMKS010000001.1, from coordinate 26,801 downwards.
TATTATTGGTCAAAACGATGCGAAACGCGCCGTCTCTGTTGCGTTGCGTTCGCGTTGGCGGCGCAAACAATTGCCAGCGGACCTGCAGGATGAGGTATATCCGAAAAATATTCTGATGATCGGCCCAACAGGTGTTGGGAAAACCGAAATCAGCAGACGGTTGGCAAAATTGGCGAATGCCCCATTCATCAAGGTAGAGGCCACAAAATTCACAGAGGTTGGCTACGTAGGCCGTGATGTTGAGCAAATCATCAGGGATTTGGTAGATGCCGCCATTAATTCCACCCGCATTCAAATGCGCGAGGACGTGAAGGCAAACGCATTGAAACAGGCCCAGGATCGCGTGATTGATGCGATCGCGGGCCCTGACGCGCGTGATGCGACACGCGAAATGTTCCGTCGCAAATTACTGGACGGTGAATTGGACAATCAAGAAATCGAAATTGAGGTGTCCGAAACAGCGAACCCAATGCCCATGTTCGACATTCCCGGACAACCAGGATCACAAATGGGCATGATGAACATTGGCGATATATTTGGCAAAGCCTTTGGTGGGCGCACAGTGAAACGCAAAATGACCGTAGCCGAAAGCCACGATGTGTTGATCGGAGAAGAGGCCGATAAACTGTTGGATGACGAAACAGTGACGCGCATGGCATTAGAATCCGTGCAAGAAAATGGCATCGTATTTTTGGACGAGATTGACAAAGTGTGTGCACGTACTGATGCAAGAGGTGCTGATGTCAGCCGTGAGGGTGTACAACGTGATCTATTGCCCTTGATCGAAGGGACCACAGTCAGTACAAAACACGGCCCAATCAAAACTGACCACATATTGTTTATTGCCTCAGGTGCATTCCACGTGGCGAAACCCTCGGATCTTTTGCCTGAGCTTCAGGGTCGTTTGCCAATTCGCGTTGAATTGCGTGCTTTGACCGAAGATGACTTTATTCGCATATTAACTGAAACCGATAACGCCCTAACGCGGCAATATGCATCCCTGATGGAAACCGAGGGCGTCACAGTTGAATTTGAAGACAGTGGTATTCGCGAAATCGCCAGAATAGCAGCCAACGTAAATCAAAGCGTTGAAAATATTGGTGCGCGTCGTTTGTACACAGTGATGGAACGGATTTTCGAAGAGCTTTCATTTTCGGCTCCTGACAAATCCGGCGAAGCATTTACTGTGGACGCAGCATTTGTGCAGCAAAACATTGGTGAACTTAGCGGTGATGCGGACCTAAGTCGGTTTGTGCTTTAACCAAAGTAATCTTGCATCTCACTTGGAATGTTTTGCAACGCAATTTTGGTATCACCAGCCAGCCAAAGCCGTTTGTTTGATACGAAAATGGTCTGATCACAAATGCGCAACGCATCGTCTGGGGAATGCGTAACCAATAACACGATTTGATTGTCGATTTTTGCGATTTCTTTGACCAAATCCAACATTTCGTTCCGCATCGCTGGCCCTAATGCGGCGAATGGTTCATCCAGCAACAATATTGGTTTTTTCTGAAGCAGAACGCGTGCCAATGCTGCTCTGCTTTGTTGGCCACCCGACAGTTCACCTGGTTTACGGTTTTCAAACCCTGACAGGCCCACGCGATCCAATGCATTGCTAACCTGCTGTTGCTGAAATTTTGTCAGCCATCGCCGCGATGTCATAGCAAGTGCAACATTGCGAAAAATCGTAAGATGCGGAAATAGATTGTTTGACTGAAATAACATTGCGATTGGCCGATCCTCGACCCTTTGGGTTAGCAAATCACCATCTTCAAAAATTGCATATCCAGATTGACAATCATGAAAACCTGCCAGTGTGTTTAAAAACGTAGATTTGCCCGATCCAGATGGGCCGATTACCCCATAAATACCACCGCCAAAGGCAGTATTTTCAGCAACCACAATATGCGACCCATGACCAAATTTTAGATTTTTAATGCTTAGCATATCGGCGCCCCAACCCATCGAAAGTAACAATCGCGAACAAACACATCATAAGCAACAACATCGATGCTCCTGCCGCCGAATCAAGCCTGTACCCTGTGCGTAACTGCATGATTTGATAGGGCAATGTCGCTTTTTCGGGACTGCCAAGCAAAACAATCACACCCAAATCCCCAAGAGATAGGGCAAGTGCAAGGCCAAACGAAAACCCAAGCGGTCGAAACAGACGTGGCAAGATCACCCAAGCCCACATACCCCAAGCAGACATACGCATCGTTCGGGATAAACGCCCAAAGTCTGACTGACTCTTTTGAATTTCAGGCAAAATGAGGCGTAAGGTGAATGGTACGGCCAACACCGCATTCAATAACACCACAATCAAAAGAGTAACGTCAAAAGGGTTAATATAGGGTCTAAAAATAACGAACAACCCAACGCCCAAAACCAATGGCGAGATCGACAGCGCCAAAATACTGATACTTTCACCCAGTCGGTGAGCCATAAAAACGGAGATGAGTATACAGAGCACAGCTGAAGGCAATGCAATGAAAACGGACGTAGCTGCGGCGCTCCAAACCGAAGTTGGCAGTTCAGTCAGATGAGGCAACCCGCGATATATGACCGCAAGGATTGGAGCCAACATAAAAATTGCAACCATCAAAATCATGCCGAGATCGACCATACGCACGGTGCGCGAATGCCCCATAGGTTCGGTTGGAAGATATCCAATGCCAACGTCCAAACGTTTCATCACAGCAAAACTGATAATGATTGCAACAGCGGCGAAACACGTCTGAACCAGAGCGAGCTGCCCCGCCTTGGCAATATCAAAATCGAACCGAAAAGCCTGATAAATTGCCAATTCGACTGTTGTCGCGCGTGGTCCGCCGCCAAGTAGCAGTGCCACTGCAAAACTGGACAAACAAATCACAAAAATGATTGCCGTTGCTGCAGGCACGCGAGAGACAAGCATCGGCAATTCAATGATTTTGAACCGGGTCCAAGCATTTAGCTTCAAACCGCGTGCAACTCGGTGATGTTCGATTGGTATTGCGCCCCAACCAAACAATAGTATCCGAATAGCAAGTGGCAGGTTAAAGAATACATGCACCAACAAGATACCAGAAAGGCCATAAATAGACACGGTTTCTTGGCCAAGCGAGCCGAGGAATTGGTTGAAGACCCCCTCGCGGCCAAAAATGAAAAGTACACCACTAATTGCGACGATCACAGGTAATATGAAAGGCGCTGACAATATAGAAATCAGCACTTCGCGCCCTTTGAAATTTTGGCGTGCCAATGCACGTGACGCGGAGATAGCTAAAGCTACACTCAGGGCAGCTGACAAAATCGCCTGAAGAACCGTAAATCTAATTGCAGCGATATCAGCCGCGGTGAATTGCAAATCCACCCCACCGTAAGTCGCCAGGCCCAAAATGGGCATGGCGAAAACAAGCAAATACAAAATGCTTGTACTTATTTGGACAACGCGTTGCGCCATTCCTCAACCGCAGAATTTCGAAGTTCCGCTGCCTGTTGTTCATTAAAATAAACGGTCTTTGTAGGCGCAGGTAGATTTGCAAAAACCTCTGGCCATTCATCTGATGATTGGGCCGCAGGGTATGACCAGTTTGTAAATGGGATGATCGACTGGAATTCAGAAGACATCACAAAATCCATAAATGCATCTGCCAAATTGGGTACATCCGTTGATGAAACTTTGGCGACCAATTCAAAATAAGGATAATGACCTTCTTCGAGAATTGCCGCTTTTTTGGTTTCGTCCTCTTCCGCGACGATGTGGTAGCTGGGCGATGTATTGAATGATAGCACCACATCGGCTTCACCTTCTGTGAACAAACCGTAAGCCTCTGACCAACCGCTGGTGACTGTCAAAATGTTCGGTGACAGGCGTGTCCAGTAATCCGCGGCCTTATCTCCGTAGACCGCCTTAACCCATAAAACGAGTGCCAGCCCAGAAATCGAACTGCGCGGATCCTGAATAACGATTTTGTGGTCAGCAGGCAGATTTACCAAATCCTCGAATGAGGATGGCATGGTGGACATTTTATCAGCATTATAAACGAACGATATGTAGGCCCAATCAAATGGTAAAAACGTGCCATCCGTCCATTCAATTGGCAGTTTCAGATCCGCATTGTTTTGGCCATGTTCCGCAAACAAACCCGTTTCACGTGCCTTTTTCGTAACATCGGTGTTCAAACCTATGACGATATCCGCATCGGTAGAGCTGCCCTCAAGCATAATACGCGGCAGCAAATCACCGGCAGAAAACTGCAAATCGCATCCGCATGCTTTTTCAAACTCGGTTTCAATTGCAGGGCCAGGGCCCCACTCAGATGCAAAATAGTCAGGTGCATATACGGTCAATACTGGTGTTTCGGCGAATGCCGCAGTTGCCGACAACATGGTAGAGATAAGTAGAGTATTTTTCATAACATTCCCTTCTTGGTGAAGAGGGGACCCAGACGTTCACTGGACCTTCCCTCCGCCGGAGTTACCCGGATCAGGTTCAACGGGTCCGCACATGCGTCTCAGCCCAAAGGCACCCCGAGGTGAGGCGAGATTTAGTGTGCAACAGAGGCAAAGACAAGGAAAATAAGAGTCCAATCGCATTTCTGATACCTGAAGGCAATTACAAGTATACCTTGCACCTTGAATGTTGTGGAATTAGTTAATCCCAGAGCAAGGAGCATCAAAATGAGTATGAACAGTTTTGGACATTTATTTCGCATCACCACTTGGGGTGAAAGCCATGGTCCGGCACTCGGTGCAACTGTTGATGGGTGCCCGCCAGGCGTGGCGATTGATGCCGCGATGATTCAACATTGGTTGGACAAGCGAAAGCCAGGACAAAACAAATTCACCACGCAGCGGCGCGAACCAGATGAAGTTGAAATTCTGTCTGGTGTTTTCGATGGTGTTTCGACGGGAACACCCATTCAGCTGATGATCAAAAACACCGACCAAAGATCAAAAGATTACGGCGATATAGCCGAGACATTTCGTCCAGGTCATGCCGATATCACCTATTGGCAAAAATACGGAATTCGCGACTATCGCGGTGGCGGTCGATCATCAGCGCGCGAAACTGCCGCGCGGGTTGCAGCAGGTGGCGTTGCACGTGCAGCAATCAAATCATTGTGCCCTGACGTTCAAATCACTGGGTACATGACCCAAATTGGCACCAAGACAATTGACCGTAATAACTTTGATTGGGACGAAATAGAGAAAAATGCGTTTTGGACACCTGATGCAAAGGCAGCGGAAGACTGGGCCACTTACTTAGACGAACTGCGTAAATCCCACGATTCTGTTGGGGCCGTGATCGAGGTTGTTGCACGTGGTGTCCCTGCTGGCTTGGGCGCGCCCATCTACGGTAAGTTAGACACTGATCTTGCGGCGGCGATGATGTCGATCAATGCCGTAAAAGGCGTTGAGATTGGCGATGGAATGGCAGCCGCGGCCCTGACGGGGTCCGAAAACGCCGATGAAATTTACATGGGTAACGATGGTCATTATTTCGGCTCTAATCACGCTGGCGGTATTCTGGGCGGAATTTCCACAGGCCAAGACCTGATTGTTCGATTTGCTGTAAAACCCACATCTTCAATTCTGACGCCAAGGAATTCAATTAAGAAAAGTGGTGAACCAATCGAAGTCATCACAAAGGGACGACATGACCCTTGTGTTGGTATTCGGGCAGTTCCTGTTGCCGAAGCGATGATGGCATGTGTCATTTTGGATCACATGCTGCTACACCGTGGTCAAATTGGTGAAAACCAAGGAATGATCGGCTAGGATCGTTTCGCGAGTTGGACGGCCAAAATTCCACCTGCAACAATAGCGACACCCAAGATATCGAGGGTTGATAATCCTTCACGCAGTATCGCCGCCGCAATTGCAACCCCAAAAAAGGGATTAAGAAAGTGGTATGTTGACGCGCGCACCGCACCAATTCGATCCACCAAAATAAACCAAACAAGCGTTGCCAAAAGCCCTGGCACAAGCGTTGTATAAATAAACGCATATACGAAGGCGTTCGTCCAAACGATAGTTGGCGTTTCCAGCATCATTGCAGGAACCCATAAAGTCAGACTTCCAACCAGCATCTGAAGACCGACGATCATTAAAAAATTCCCAGATGATGAAACACCGCGCATGGATAGGGTGGCCGCGGCAAGAGACACTGCGCCAACAACACAAAGCGCGATGCCAAATAAATCCACATCCGCCTGAATGCGTGATCCCATAATCAATGCAACCCCAATCAGACCAGCGATTAGTCCACAAATCCCAAGTGCCGATAAACGTTCCCTAAAGATGATCCAGCCCGCACATGCAACAATCAACGGCATGGTCGACGCAATGATCGCCGCCAAAGAGGCCTCTACCGTTTGCATCGCGACGAAATTCAAGCCAAGGTATAGCGCATTTTGGCAAACCCCAAAGACAGCGACAGATATCCATTGCTTTCTGCTTAGCCGCCAACTCTGCCCCAATATCAGCGCAATGATCACTCCGATTAAGCCAGAAATCAAAAATCGTGCAGAGAGTGAATAGAGCGGCGGCGCATAGGCCACAATAATCCGAGCCGAGGTAAAGGCAGAGGACCACATAAGCGCAAAGGCCAATCCCAAAAATAACGCCCTGCCGTCCATGTCGCACTCCATTACTATTCGTAGGAATTCATTTCACGCCTAATCCCAAATGAAAAGGGGCCGCGAAAAACGCGACCCCAAAAACTTTGATCTACAGTCGTTCGAATTAACCGTTTACGCTGTCTTTCAATGCTTTCGCGATTGTCATTTTAACAACTTTGTCAGCTGGCTTTTTGAACTGTTCGCCAGTTGATGGGTTGCGCACCATGCGCTCTGGACGTTCACGACATTGGATTTTGCCAACGCCTGGCAAAGTGACAGCACCGCCGCCAGAAACTTCACGTGTGATAATTCCACAGATCGCGTCCAAAGCCGCGCCTGCAGATTTCTTGTCAGCGCCCATTTCTTCGGCCAGCGCCGCAACAAGCTGTGTCTTTGTCATTGGTTTAGACATTCTTATACTCCTTACACTGCCCTACTGTTTGGGCCTCGTAAAACAGATTTAACTGAATGTTGCGACGAAACACAACAAATAGTGGACTTTTTCTGACAAATTCATCCTTTTTTTCCCAAAAAACAGGCCTAAAGAAACGCTGTTTCGTTAAAACTGCGCAATTTTCGACTTTGAAGACGCTCAAGAGGCATTTCACAAAGCAATTCCATGGCGCGAATTCCGATCAGCAAGTGCCGCGAAACTTGTGTATTATAGAATGATGATGCCATCCCAGGTAACTTAAGTTCCCCATGCAAAGGTTTGTCACTCACACATAAGAGCGTTCCGTAGGGTACGCGAAACCGGTAGCCGTTGGCAGCAATTGTTGCGCTTTCCATATCCAGCGCAACGGCGCGCGATTGACTTAGACGATGAACAGGGCCGCTGTTGTCGCGTAATTCCCAGTTTCTGTTGTCAACAGTCGCCACGGTTCCGGTCCGCATTATTTGCTTAAGCTCAAAACCTGAAACCTTGGTAATGTCAGCAACGGCTTTTTCCAAGGCGATTTGTACTTCTGCCAAGGCCGGAACGGGGACCCACGCGGGCAGATCATCGTCCAACACGCGATCTTCGCGTAGATAGGCATGCGCCAGTACAAAGTCACCCAAACTCTGACTATTGCGCAGACCCGCGCAGTGGCCCACCATTAGCCACGCGTGTGGTCGCAAAACGGAGATATGATCCGTGGCCGTTTTCGCATTTGATGGGCCAACACCAATGTTGACCAACGTGATACCGTTCCCATCGGGACGCTTCAGATGATAGCTGGGCATCTGCGGTAGCTTCGTTGGATAAGTTATCTCGGCATCTGGATCACTAATTTCAACATTCCCAGTGCTAACAAAACTTGTGTATTCAGACGACGGATCGGCAAGCATTTTGCGCGCATAGTTTTCAAATTCCGACACATAAAATTGATAGTTAGTGAACAACACAAAGTTCTGAAAATGTTCAGGATCAGTTGCAGTGTAGTGTGCCAATCGTGCGAGAGAATAATCAACCCGTTGCGCTGTGAATAGCCCCAGCGCCTCTTCCTCTGTTTCCCCTGTGTTTAACCCATTCACAATATCATCATTGGTCGTACCCAAATCGGGAACATCAAAAATATCCCGTAAACTAAGGTTTCCCGCACTTTCTAATGGAATATCAAGACTGGTTGCTCCTATCATCGCAAAATGAATAGGTATTGCCGTTTCAGAAACTGCAATTTCGATGGCGACCTTGTGATTCTCGATTAACAAGGCCATTTGCTGCGTCAAATAGTTCTTGAATAAATCAGGGCGTGTCACGGTGATGGAATACCGACCGGGACCTGGAACGTGACCGAAGCTTAGACGGCTATCAATTTGATCATACGTTGTCGTTGTAATCCGGATTTCTGGATAAAATGCCCGATAACGTTGATGCCCCGATTGATGAGATAAAACTGCCTGAAATTTTGAGCGCAGAAAAGAGATGGAAGACGTATATATCTTATTAACATGTTCCCACGCGTCATTCGCGTTGTGAAATTGTTTTGTTTCAATGGGTTCTGGTGTCAAAATTCTATTTGGCGTTTCGTGCATGTAATTTCCCAATTGTTGCAGTACAATTTTTTGATCGACAGACCTATCTGCATCATGCTGGCTGATAACAGCGCATATGTAAATTATAGCACAATAATTAGAGGCCCAAATGAGTTATGACACTATTTCAGCAGACGAATTTGGCAGATCGCTTAGTGGCGTTGGAGTAAATATATTGGTGAAAGATGTACGCAGAACCGTATATTTTTGGAAAGTGTTTTCGCGCTGAAATGTCATCAGGTAAGCGATGACTTTGCAACCGTATCTCACGGAAATCATGTGTTGCAATTACATGCGGATCATACATACCATTCGCATCCAATGATCAATCTGATGCCCGACAACCCTCCACACGGATTAGGAATTGAAATTCGACTGTGTGATTGTGATCCCGATACGGCTGTTAAAAACGCAGAAGAACACCAATATCACGGATTAGAACCCGCGCTTAAGAAACCTCATGGGTTGAGAAAAGCGTTTATTCAATGTCATGACGGTTATGTTTGGTGTCCGTCCAAAAAATCATAAGATCGTTGGCGTTTGCCGTAAAATATGGCGCCTGCCAAAATCACACCGCTTAGGGTGGCGATTGTTCCCGCAGCACTGATTGAAGTTTCAAATCCTAATAAGATTGGGACATATCCAGCAACCGCGTATCCCAGGACAGCGGATAATGAGGAAAATAACAGGCTCAGCCAAACTTGATCTCGAAGGCTGTGGGTTAGAACACGCGCGGCGGCAGGCGGGCAAACAAACATTGCAATAACGATGATTGAACCCACAGCATCAAATGAAATAACTGCTGCATTTGTTGCTGCCAATGCTACACCAGCGGATACAACCCCAACGGGCACGCCTGAAATTTCGGCGAATGTGTGATCAAACGTCGAAACGATAAGAAATCTCCAATATACAAACATTACTGACGCGATAAGAACAAAACCAATTATGGCACGGGTCAGTTCAACAGGTATCGTTTGGCGTGAGACTGAATCGAAGACGGACATCAAACTTTCCCCATCAATCCAGATCAAACTTTCCAAATTCCCGTAAAGCGCATGTTCGACATCTAAATGAACGTTTCCGCCTGCGGTTAGTTCAATCATCAGGACGCCTGCAGCAAAGAAAACCGATAATGTGGTGGCCATCGCAGCAGAATTATCCATTGACGTATATGTTCGTAGTACCGCAATTGTGCCAACAGCTGTTAGGCCAGCGATCGCTGCGCCCACCAACATGAAATGGGAGCCAAGGTTTCCAAAAATTAGGAAGCTAATAACAATGCCTGGTAGCACTACGTGACTAATCGTGTCGGACAACATCGCCTGTTTTCGTAGAACCAAAATATTTCCAACCAATGTACATGACAGAGCCGAAAAAAGACCCGTTAAAATCGGTACAAAGCTGATTAGAAAAAAGTCATCAAACATTTGAACCCCTAAGGTGCGTGACAACAATAGATAGGCCCAGTGCAATAAACATGAGTACTACAATGACTGCTCCAGACGGCAAACTTGGAAGCAGCGCGGAAATGATCACGCCGATGCCAGCAGCGACCGAACCAAATAAGGCCGATAGTAACGACATCGACCACACGCCAGTTGTCCAAAGGCGTGCCGTTGCTGCAGGAATCGTCAACATTGCGACGACCAGAATTAAACCAACAATCTTCAATCCGATTATGGTTATTACCAATGTCAGTAGGCTGAGTAGAAATGACATTCTGTGTTGAGCGTATCCTGCCATTTCACTTAAGACAGGATCAAAAATAAATGCAGTTAATAGGCGGCGGTATACCACCACAGCCGCGCTGCACATGATTGAAACCAAACCGATCACAACCACATCTTGTAACAGCATCCCTGATACCGAACCCAAAATGTAATCCTCAAGCCCCGCTTGTTGACCAACTGACACGGATTGAACACCCGTCAGTAACACAATCCCAAAGCCAAAAAAGACCGAAAGTACAGCTGCAATTGCAGTGTCAAATCCCAATTTCGTACGCGCCGTAATCCATTGAATGACGACCACGCCAAAGAGTGCCGATACCCCAGCGCCCAAGAGCAACACCAAAGAATTCTTCTCTTCCATTCCCAAAAAAGTTGAAACAAGAAAACCAATGACCAATCCTGGAAGCGTTGCGTGGGCAAGTGAATCGCTTAGCAAACTTGCTTTGCGCAGATAAACGAACGCACCCACATGGCCGCTTGAAAAGCCAAATAACAAAGCGCCAACAAGTGCGAGCGCGGTATTATAACCAATCAGTTCCGTCATGAACGGCCTGTCAAAAAATCCAGATTGGATACACCATAGGTCTTTTCGATGTTTGACTTGGTGAAGACATCATTGATGGGACCAAAGGCGGTAACTGTTTTGTTTAGCAAAATTACATCGTCAAAGTAGTCTTTGACAGTCGACAAATCGTGATGAACAGCAACTATTGATTTTCCATGCTGCTTCTGACGACGCAGAATATCGACAATCACAGCTTCAGATTTTGAGTCGATCCCGCCAAACGGTTCATCCAGCAGAATAAGCTCAGCATCTTGTACAATAGAACGCGCCAGAAATACGCGTTGTTGTTGGCCACCTGACAGTTGTGAAATCTGACGCGCTGCGAAATCAGCCATATCCACATCCGTTAATGCACTTTGCACCCTATCTTTGTGTGCGGATGAAAAGCGGCGCAGAAGGCCCAATTCACCGTATAAACCCATTGCAACAACGTCGAATACATTGGCTGGAAATTCCCAGTCGATTTGCGCACGCTGTGGGACATATGAAATGTTTTTTCTGTACTGTTTTGGTGACGTCCCAAAACATGAAATTGTTCCGTTACGGTTCGGGATTAACCCCAAAAGAGCCTTAATTAGTGTCGATTTCCCCGCCCCATTCGGGCCAACAATTGCAGTCAGTTTTTCAGCGCGGACGGTAAAATCGACATCTTGGATCGCTGTTACTCCATCGTAATCAACGCTCAATTCGGTTGCGGAAATTGCATCAGCAGACATGTTACACGTTCAATTTATCATTCATGCCCCGCGTCGGGGCATCGACGCCAAGTGCGCGCGCGATGGTGGTTAGATTGTGATCCATCATCCCAACGTATGTTCCTTCATAGGTTCCGGCCGGTCCCATCGCATCAGAAAATAATTGCCCACCAAGTTTCAAATCATGATCGCGGGCAGCGGTTCCTTCGATCAGAGCACGGATATTACGGTCTGATTGTGAGGATTCAACAAACACTGCCTTTATCTGACGTTCTATGATCAGATCTACCAATTCCTCGATCCGATAAAGTCCCGCCTCACTCGTCGTGGAAATACCCTTGACCCCCATAACGTCAAAATCATACGCCGATCCAAAATAGCGAAATGCATCATGTGCCGTCAACAGCACACGCTCTTGTTTAGGAACGCTGGCCAATATGTCATGGCCATAATCTTTTAATCGTATCAAATTGGCTACGAAACGTGCATGGTTTTCGGCGATCTCAGCAGAGTTTTTCAGTAATTTAGACGATAATTCTGCTGCAATTGCGTCTGCTACATGGGTCCACAGCGCTGGGTCCATCCAAACATGCGGATCATACTGCGCCGATGCATCATCATATGGCAACAGATGCTGATCGGGGACAGCTTCGCCAGCCGACAAAATTGTTTTCCGTTTGCCTAATTTGGCAAACAAATCCTCCATCTGCGCCTCAAGATACAATCCGTGACGTATAATCAAATCCGACTTTGTTAACGCGACAACATCGCCACGTGTCTGTCGGAACGCATGGGGATCTGTTCCAGGCCCCATTAGTGCACGAATTGTGACGTTTGAAGGGGCAATTTGCTTGGCCGTGTCTGCAAGCATTCCGACCGTACAGACAATATTCAATGACTGACCCGCCAATGCGATATGCGGCGCAGCAATAGCAGCGGTAGATAAACCCATAAAACGACGGCGATTGATGTTCAAAGAATGACTCCTTACCTTGCGTATTTGAATATGCGAGTCATTCGCATAAAGTCAACCTAATTGCGAATGACTCTCAATCTCGTATTTTAGATTTGTGTTTATATCCGTTATCTGCAATCCATTTCGAATATTGGCGAACGGACACTGAGATGAATATTTCGAACACCACCAACAGAAATATCTGTCACGAACTGGATTTAGATTGGGTTATGGCGGCCCAAGCAAACCAATCCGCGATAGAACGACGCGCAGCGACCCTTGGAACGCGCAGAAGCGTTAAAAAAGAATTCCAGGCCGCTTGGCTGGCGCGCGCCATTTCCTGCATCGATTTGACGACATTATCCGGTGACGATACCGAGGACCGCGTGCGAAGATTATGTGCCAAAGCGCGACATCCATTGCAAGCCGATCTGGCGAAATCCCTGGGTATAGATCCGCTTACTACTGGTGCGGTCTGCGTATATCATGAAATGGTTCCTGCTGCTGTTGCTGCCTTATCAGAAAGCCAAATCCCTGTCGCGGCGGTATCAACTGGATTTCCAGCGGGCCTCTCATCGCTAAAGCTGCGCATTGCAGAAATTGAAGAAAGCGTTGCGGCGGGGGCAACAGAAATCGATATTGTGATAAGTCGCCGACATGTCCTTAACCAAGATTGGCAAGCTCTTTACAACGAAATGAAGTTGTTCCGAGAAGCCTGCGGCGAAGCACACGTCAAAGCAATTTTAGCGACAGGTGAGCTTGGGACATTGCGTAATGTCGCGCGGGCATCCTTAATCTGCATGATGGCGGGTGCTGATTTTATAAAGACTTCGACAGGAAAAGAAAGCGTTAACGCGACCCTGCCCGTTTCTTTAGTCATGGTGCGTGCAATCCGTGAATTTTATGAACAAACTGGTTACAAGGTTGGCTACAAACCTGCAGGTGGAATCTCAAAAGCAAAAGACGCCTTGGTCTACCTCTCGATGATGAAAGAAGAGTTGGATGTCGAATGGACCCGCCCCGAACTGTTCCGTTTTGGCGCATCATCATTGCTGGGGGATATAGAACGTCAACTCGAACACTTTGCCACTGGCGCATATTCAGCATCATTTAGACATGCAATGGGGTGATCAAATGGATATCAAGGAAATCTACCAAAATATGGACTACGGAACCGCCCCTGAAAGCGCCGAAGAAGCAAACGCGTGGCTGGATAAAAATAATCGGATTTTCGGTCACTTTATCGACGGTGAATTCGTTTCAGGAACAGATCACTTCGAAACAATAAATCCGGCCACTGGAAAGTCTTTGGCACATGTGAGCCAAGCTTCATCGGCAGATGTAAATAGCGCCGTTGCCGCTGCGAACCGTGCATTTAAGGAGTGGAGAACACGTTCAGGGTTTGAACGCGCAAAAGTGCTCTATGCGCTCGCACGGAACATCCAAAAACATGCACGCCTTTTCAGTGTTTTGGAGACACTAGATAACGGTAAACCTATTCGGGAGTCGCGTGATATTGATATCCCGCTTGTCCACCGGCATTTTTATTATCACGCTGGGATGGCGCAGCTGATGTCCAAAGAGCTGCCAAATCGCAAACCTATCGGCATCTGCGGACAAATTATTCCATGGAACTTTCCTATGCTTATGTTAGCGTGGAAAATCGCACCCGCGCTTGCCGTGGGTAATACAGTGGTTTTGAAACCTGCGGAAACAACATCACTTACTGCCTTGTTATTCGCAGAAATCTGCGCGCAATCCGGTGTACCAAAGGGCGTTGTAAATATCGTAACAGGGGATGGAGATGTTGGCGACATGATCGTGCGTCACAAAGACGTACAAAAAATCGCATTCACTGGATCAACCGATGTGGGCCGAAAAATCCGACAGGCGACAGCGGGTTCAGGGAAATCGCTAACCCTTGAACTTGGTGGAAAATCACCCTTCATCGTTTTTGATGACGCGGATTTAGACAGCGCAGTGGAAGGGGTTGTTGATGCAATTTGGTTTAATCTGGGGCAAGTCTGCTGTGCGGGATCACGATTACTGGTGCAGGCAGGTGTCGCGGATAAATTTTATTCCAAACTTGTAAACAGAATGAAAAAGCTGCGGATTGGCGATCCATTAGACAAATCAATTGATATGGGTGCGATAAACAGTCAGGCACAATTAGATCGCATCAAGTCCATGCTGTCGTCCTGCGCCCCCTCAAAAATCACGACCGCAGAGACGACGATGCCCGATGATGGGTATTATCACCCTCCAACCTTAATTCGAAACGTGGAAACAAGCGATACTTTGATGCAAGAAGAAATATTTGGCCCCGTCCTAGTATCCACCACATTCAGAACACCATCTGAGGCTGTCGCGTTGGCAAATAACACTCGATATGGCCTAGCCGCATCGGTTTGGAGTGAAAATATAAACCTTGCCCTTGGAATGGCGCCAAAACTGAAAGCGGGCGTTGTTTGGGTAAATGGAACAAACTTCTTTGATGCCGCCGCTGGGTTCGGCGGGACCAAAGAAAGCGGGTTTGGACGCGAAGGTGGATGGGAAGGACTAATGGCCTACACGCGCCCAGTCAATGTACCTAAGGAACCCGCTGATTATTCAACCAAAAAAACAACTCCAAATCGCGCCGCTTCCATTAATCGGACCTATAAAAATTATGTTGGTGGAAAACAATTACGGCCAGATGGTGGATATACAAAACAGATATCTGATTCGTCCAATGCCGCAACATACGATATCCCAATCTCGAACAGAAAAGATCTTAGAAATGCTGTTGAAGCGGCGAATAAAGCCATTGGTTGGTCATCTTCAACTGGTCATTTACGATCGCAAATACTTTATTACTTTGCCGAAAATCTTTCAGTGCGCGCAGATGAAATCGCCGCACTAATCGACACCTTCCAACCACGCGGCATGTCAGGCGTGGACGAGGTGCAAGCGACACTAGAAACCATTTTTGAATGTGCAGCATGGTCTGACAAATTTGATGGTGACGTGCGTAATGTCCCGATGCGCGGCCTTGCTTTGTCTCTGAACGAACCTATCGGGACGATTGCCGCATTTGCGCCCGCAGAACATGCTTTGCTGGGTTTGGTGCGTATGATCGCCGCAACCATCGCGGTTGGAAACCGTGTGATAATATTCCCATCAGAGATCAATCCAGTCATTGCGGGAGAGCTGATCCAAGTGATTGAAACATCTGATATTCCAGCAGGAGCGGTGAATATATTGTTTGCAGACCACAGCGATGTTGCAAAACACACTGCGATGCACATGGGTATCGATGCCGTTTGGTGTGAAGAAACCGAAGCAATTTCATCAATGATCGAAGAACATTCAGCAACAAACTTAAAACGCACTTGGACTCAAGTGAACGTAGCGACGGAGATCCGCGAATTCTTGGATCACGCAGTAGAAAAGAAAACGGTTTGGATCCCCTGGGGCGAAGGTTAATCTTTTAGGGTCTTTAGGCGCGCAAGCAGTTCCAAATCTGGATAACCATCCGGCTCAATTCCCAGCCCATTTTGTGCTTGCATCACTGCGCGAACTGTATCTGGCCCGATAATTCCGTCTGATGCACCTGCGTTGTAACCCAGGTCAGTCAAAACTGACTGTAATTCTGTGAGCTCTGATCTACCCAACGGTCTGGCTGTACGATCCCAGGACCAATCGATATGTCCACCATCAATCATGGTCGCAAGTTTTGAAACCGCCAACACATAGTTAATTGAGCGATTATATTTGTAAAGGGCCAACGCCTGTCCACCCAACAAAATCCGCGGTCCATGTCGACCTACGGGCGATACACAAAAATATTTTTCCCCGTCTTTCGCACCCTCAATCTTCAGACCGCGCTCATCCCAGACTATGGCCTCAGCAGCGTAATTAGTACCATCCCAAGAATAATCGACCTCAGTCTCTATATCAGTCTTTTTGATAAGATAGTCATCTTCGTGAAGCCCTTCTGCGGCCAAATAATTCGCAGCCGACATCAATGCATCGGGGATCGAAGCCCAAATATTCGCGGGCCCGGTAGAGCGATATGAAACCCCAAATTTGGCGTATGTTTCTGGCATAAACTGCATATGCCCAGACGCACCAGCCCAGCTGCCGTAGATAGACCGCCCCTCACCCTGCAATGGACGAATTTCCGAGCAATAGTACCGTAACTGTGCTGTGAAATATGTTCGGCGTCGCGCGCGGCCTGCAAAAGCCAGTGTTGCCAGTGCCGAACCAATTGGAAAGGTGCCTGGGGTCTTACCAAAATTTGTTTCGATGCCCCAGATCGCCAATAACAGCGAAGGTGAAACGCCGTAACTATCAAATATGCGGTTTAATTCTGTATCAAATTCAACCAAATATTTTTGCCCAAGGATCATCCGCTCTGGTGTCGCAAGCCGATCAATATAATCCCATGGCGGCAGTGTGAATTCGGCCTGCTGTTTATCTTTTTCCAATACTTCAGGAAGTAACTGAACATGCCCCATCAGTTTTGGAAAATGCGCATCAATCCATTGATCAAAACTCATGAACCCGTCCGTCTACGACGCGCTTTCAATTTCGATTTTGCAGCTTTTCGTTTGGATTTGACCAGCATGCGTTTGGGTCGGTCGCCGCGACCCCGCCGTCCGCCTGTGCGCTTATATATCTCATCGTTAATTGATATGAGTTCGAATGCGACGCCGCCCGCAGTTGGCTCTGCTTCGGTCAAACGCACCATAACACGCAATCCTAATGAAAATGTGATGCCTGTTTCGCTGCCCATCAAAGTGTTGGTTGTTTGATCGTAATCGAAATATTCACGCCCTAACGAACGAATGGGGATGATGCCGTCAGCCCCTGTTTCATCCAATCGAACAAATATCCCAAATTTGGCAATTCCGCTTATTTTACCTTGAAACTCGGATCCCATTTTTTCGGACAAATAGGCCGCCAAATAGCGATCCGTTGTGTCCCGCTCTGCCAACATTGATCGACGTTCCGTTTCCGAAATCTTATTTGCCGTTTCAGCCAGGTTTTCGATATCAAATGCCGTCAGGCCATCGTCACCCCATCCATGCGAAGAAATTAGACCACGATGCACAATCAAATCTGCGTAGCGTCGAATGGGTGAGGTAAAATGTGCATACGAACGAAGAGACAAACCAAAATGTCCAAAATTTTCGGGACTATAATAGGCTTGTGTCATTGATCGCAGCGTTGACATGTTGATCAGTTCTGAATGCTCTGTGTCGCGCGCTTGCCGCAATAACATGTTAAGGTGTTTCGTGCGAAGAACCTGTCCTTTGGCAAGAACCAATCCGGCCGATTTTGCGGTTTCGCGTAATGACTCCAGTTTATCATCTGATGGCTCTTCATGAACACGAAATAATAAAGGCGACTTTTTCTCGATCAAAACCTCTGCCGCAGACACATTAGCCAAAATCATAAACTCTTCGATCAACTTATGCGCATCAAGCCTATCTTTGAAATTGACGGATATCACTTTGCCCTCGTCGCTCAATTCAACACGACGTTCGGGCAGTTCAAGATCTAGGGGTGCACGAAGTTCGCGCGCCTTCACCAATGTGTGATATGCATCGTATAATGGGCGAATAACAGTCTCTAATAAGGGTAAACATTTATCATTCGGTGCACCGTCAACTGCGCTTTGCGCCTCTTCATAAGTTAGCGATGCATGCGATTTTATCAGTCCCCGAAAAAACCTATGTCCCAGTTTTTGACCATCTTTATCGATCTGCATGCGCACAACGATTGATGCGCGCGGAACGCCTTCGTGCAACGAGCATAAATCACCAGATAGACGGTCTGGAAGCATTGGAACGACGCGATCTGGAAAATATGTTGAATTCCCCCGCAACCGCGCCTCTTGATCCAATTTTGACGAGGGCGTGACATAGTGGGCAACATCCGCAATCGCGACCCAGATTAGATATCCGTCTTTGTTTTTTGGATCAGGATCAAGTTCAGCAAAACATGCATCATCATGGTCTCGCGCATCAGCAGGATCAATAGTGACAAATGGTACATCGCGAAAATCAGTCCGATTGCCCAGTGGAGCTGGCTTTTGATTGTCCGCTTCGGCAACGACATCATCCGGGAAATGATCTGGAATGCCATGTTGATGGATCGCGATCAGTGATACTGCTTTTGGTGCTGAAGGGTTGCCCAATCTCTCTACGACACTCGCCTTGGGTAATCCCATACGCGCTTTCGGACCAATCTGTTCGGCTAAGACCAACTCTCCGTCTTTCGCCCCGCGCCGCCCTTGTTCGGGGACAGTCCATTCTTTGCCCGTTTTATCAATTGGAACAATGCGACCACCTTCAGACGTTTGCCTGAACACACCGAGGACACGTGTGGGGCTGATCCCTATTTTGCGGATCAAACGACCCTCATATTGATATTGTTCGTTAGATACCTTCGTTAGCTTCGCCAATATTCGATCACCACGACCCAGCGCTGGGTCCGATTTACGTGTCATAAATAAAATAATCGGCTCTACATCGTCGCCATCCCATTCAAGCGGCCGCGCAAACAAATCGCCGTCAGATGTCGGAGCCATCACTTCAACGATACTGACAGGCGGTAATTGGTTGGGGTCGCGGAAAGAATTTTTGCGCTTACTTAGGTGGCCATCGGCTTCAAGTTCACGCAAAATTTTCTTTAGCTCAATTCGATCTGGGCCCTTAATTCCAAACGCCTTTGCAATATCACGTTTCGCAGTCAGCGTTGGGTTATCCGAAATCCAATCTAGGATATCTTTCTTTGATGGTAACTTATTCATGTGGCTCACTAACACGAATATTTTTTGTCGTCATCGCAAATCCGAATTCAAGCAAATCGTTTACATCATCAACATCGGACAGGGTTGCAACATCTTCACTGTTTCTATCAGATAGGCTCCGCTTTGCATCCATCAAAGCGAATTCAGTCGACCATCGACAATTTGTGAATATTGAGTTTGGGAGCGACGTACACCGCGGCGCACCGACCAACCAAAAACCTCCATCGGTTGATGGCCCAAACACAAATTGGTTTTTGGACAGACGTTTATACGCCTCGGCAATATGACGTTTTTTGATCCATGGAATATCCGAACCAATGATAATAGCGGGTGTCTTTTGAAAACGGGCAAGAAGCCGTTTCATTCGTTGACCAATGTCCCCAGTTCCCTGATCCACTCTCTTTAATTCTTTGGGCCAGATCGGTGGATCAGGTTGATTAGGTGTTTTTGCAACCGCCAAAACAATAAGCCACCTTGGGTCGCATAATTGACGCAATAATCGTGCAGTTTGATGACGATACCACCAGGCCGCATTGGTCATTCCGATATCACGGCCAAGTCGCGTTTTGACGCGGCCTGCCACTGGGGCCTTGACCATGACGATCAATATCGGGCGTCGATCAGGCAAAATAGTTCTTTAGAATACGCCCATATATGCTTTTTAATTGATGAATTTGGGCAATTTCGACCCGTTCATCAACAGCATGCATTGTTTTTCCGACCAGTCCAAATTCGGTGACAGGGCATAAATTTTTGACAAACCGGGCATCAGATGTACCACCAGTTGTGGACAATTCTGGTGTCACACCCAACTCTTCTTGCACCGCTTGGGAAATAAGATCGGATAGTTCACCAGGCGGCGTAATAAAACTTTCACCCGAAATCTTCACATTCATCTGAAAGCGGGTTTTTGTTTTTTCAGAAACTGAATCCAAATGATGTTGCAGCCAATCAATAAGTGACTGTCCCGAATGAGCATCGTTAAATCGAATGTTCACGGTCGCCCGACATTTTTCTGGGATAACATTTGTTGCTGTGTTGCCTACGTCGATCGTCGTGATTGCAAGCGTGGATTGATCAAAATGCTCGGTTCCGTCATCCAAAGCGGTCTCTTCAAGCGCAGTCATCAATTGCACCATTGCCGAAACGGGATTATTGGCGCGATGGGGATAGGCGGAATGTCCCTGAACACCTTGCGCTGTTATGAACGCGGTCAATGATCCACGGCGGCCGATTTTCATCATCTCACCCATGTGATTTGGGCTTGTCGGCTCACCTACCAAACAATGGTCCATCGACTGACCGTTGTTATTCATCCAATCAAGAATGGCTGTCGTACCGTCAATGGCATCGCCTTCTTCGTCACCCGTTATGGTAATGACAACCGAACCGTCAGGCGGGGTATTGGACGTAAAATCAATTGCCGCTGCAACAAAAGCCGCGACACCAGATTTCATATCCGTAGCACCACGCCCATAAAGAAATCCATCCTTTACCTCGGCACCAAATGGATCAACACTCCATGCAGCGATATCGCCAACCGGAACAACATCCGTGTGACCATTAAACCCAAAGGTGCGCCCGTTATTGCCACCGCCCCAACGCGCAAAAAGATTACTGACACCACCTCGTTCGATGCGCGTACATTCGAACCCGTTTTGCGACAACAATTCGTCCAATAACGTGATCGCCCCACCTTCGTCTGGGGTCACAGATGGGCATTTGATCAGGTTCGCAGTTAACTCGAATGCGTCAATATTCTTCATTTCAGTCTCTATTCAAAAAACGTGATTAACGAGTGTGCAAGCTCAGATGGGTCCTGAATTAATCCATCTGCACCAGCGCCTTCCAGTTCATCTTGATTGCCGTACCCATACAACACACCAAATGCCGCCATCTCGTTTGCATGTGCACCCACTATATCAAAACTACGATCCCCAACCATCACGGCATCTTGTGCGCTGCTACTGGTTACATTCAAACCATGCTTCAGTAAATCAGTCTTGGCAGATCTAGTTCCATCAAGCTCGGATCCAAATTGATGGTCCAAATATCGATCAATGCCAAAATGCGCGGTTATTTTAACAGCGTATTCTGCTGCCTTGGATGTGGCTAAGCACAAAGCGAATGAACGATCTTTCAGTCGACTTAATTGATCAAGTACACCATCGTACAATGCGTTTTCAAGGTACCCGATATCACGATACCTTTCACGGTATAGGTCAACAGCGTGATCAAGTTGGTCGTCTGCAACGCCGACTTTGGCAAAGCTGTCCCACAAAGGCGGACCAACAATCCAATCGTTATTCGTCCTGATTTCTGGCAGCCCCATTCGTTCCAAGGCATAATTAAAACAGTTTTTGATGCCAGGGCCCGCGTCCGTCAGCGTG
Organism: Paracoccaceae bacterium; assembly: GCA_017852835.1. Taxonomy (GTDB): domain Bacteria; phylum Pseudomonadota; class Alphaproteobacteria; order Rhodobacterales; family Rhodobacteraceae; genus HIMB11. Next base: position 5,037 of record JAFMKS010000001.1, on the reverse strand, counting down.
CCGTCAAGGTCAAGGAAAATGACCTTACTCAATGCTCTGTCCCCGATTGTGCTTCGTCTCCAAAAAAAGGTGTCATCTGCGCAACAATTACTGAATTTTCCTCTAGGGCTCGGTTCATAAGCTCGATCTCGGCATCGTCAATTTCATGCCCCTCTGACAAGCGTTCGTCTAAAGTTCCATACCCAGTGACATCCAATGGTGCTAAATCGGCCTGCTTCAAAATTGCAACCGTTTCACGCACGGCCTCTGCCTCGTCCACGCCGCTTGAATAACAAATCAACGCGGCACCCGTCGCCTTTTTGGGGAAGCCATCATTCTGTGAACGGCCCACCTGAACAAGCAAAGTGTAAACCTGATGTTTCTTTGGCTTTTTTTCGCGTTTTTCTGACATTATGGCGGCCTTATTGGGTTTCACTCCGATGTAACCATGCCAATTAGGGAATGCAAACCTTCAAAATATCAATTTCATGCGCATTTTTTTCCTATTGGGCTTGCGTTCAAGCATAGATTTTTGTTTCTGGTTTCAACGAAGGAGATCAAACAATGTATCGTTCAAGAACTTCTACCCATGGTCGTAACATGGCAGGCGCTCGCGGATTGTGGCGCGCCACTGGTATGAAAGATAGCGATTTTGGCAAACCAATCATCGCGATCGTCAATTCATTTACGCAATTTGTTCCGGGCCACGTGCACCTGAAAGACCTGGGACAAATGGTTGCCCGCGAGGTTGAGGCTGCAGGCGGCGTTGCCAAGGAATTCAATACCATCGCTGTGGATGATGGAATTGCGATGGGCCATGATGGCATGCTTTATTCCCTACCATCCCGTGAAATCATCGCGGATTCAGTCGAATACATGGTGAATGCCCACTGTGCCGACGCAATGGTTTGTATTTCAAACTGTGACAAAATCACTCCAGGTATGTTGATGGCCTCAATGCGCCTAAACATCCCAACAATTTTTGTTTCTGGCGGTCCAATGGAAGCCGGCAAAGCGGTAATTGATGGCAAGGAAATCGCGCTCGATCTTGTCGACGCAATGGTTGCTGCCGCAGATGACAAGTACACAGATGAACAGGTCCAACAGATTGAGGAGGCCGCGTGCCCAACTTGTGGATCATGCTCTGGTATGTTCACAGCGAACTCAATGAACTGTTTGACCGAAGCTTTGGGATTATCCCTTCCAGGAAACGGTTCAACGCTTGCAACGCATTCTAATCGTAAGGCGCTGTTCCTTGAGGCAGGTCAACGCATCGTTGATCTTGCACGTCGCTGTTATGAACAAAATGACGCCAGTACACTGCCCCGCAACATTGCCACATTCGAGGCCTTCGAAAATGCGATGGCGCTGGATATTGCGATGGGCGGATCAACGAACACAGTTCTGCACCTTTTGGCGGCCTCTTACGAAGGTGAGGTAGGCTTTACCATGGAAGATATCGATAGATTGTCACGCAAAGTTCCATGCCTAAGTAAAGTCGCACCAGCCAAAAGTGATGTTCACATGGAGGATGTCCATCGCGCGGGTGGCATCATGGCAATCTTGGGCGAATTGGATCGTGCGGGATTGATCCATCGCGACACCAAAACTGTGCACTCACCAACAATGGGCGATGCATTAGACAACTGGGATGTCATGCGTACAAACAACCCCGATGTTCATGATTTTTATCGTGCTGCACCAGGTGGCGTTCGCACGACGCAAGCGTTTTCGCAATCCAACAAATACACCACACTTGACATGGACCGCACGGGTGGCGTGATCCGCGACAAAGAAAACGCCTTTTCTCAGGATGGTGGACTTGCTGTTTTGTTCGGCAACATTGCAGAAGACGGTTGCATCGTAAAAACTGCAGGTGTTGACGAAAGCATCCTGAAGTTTTCCGGCCCTGCATATGTTGTAGAAAGCCAAGATGATGCCGTGAACGATATTCTGACAGGTAAGGTCAAAGAAGGCGATGTCGTTGTGATCCTTTACGAAGGTCCACGTGGCGGCCCCGGAATGCAGGAAATGCTGTATCCAACCAGTTATCTGAAATCGAAAGGACTGGGTGCGGCGTGTGCATTGGTAACAGATGGACGTTTCTCTGGCGGCACATCTGGTTTGTCGATTGGTCACGTCTCGCCCGAAGCGGCCGAAGGTGGCGCGATTGCATTGGTGGAACATGGTGACACTATCGAAATCGATATTCCAAACCGCTCGATCAACCTAGTCATTTCAGACGAAGTTATGGCAGAGCGCCGCGCCGCGAAAGAGGCGCACGGCTGGAAACCTTCAAAGCCACGTAAACGCAAAGTGACTACTGCGCTCAAGGCCTATGCAGCGCTGACAACCTCCGCGGCCCAAGGCGCGGTACGCGTAGTCGACTAAAATAATAGGCGCCCATCACTGGGCGCCTTTTGATTTCTAACATTGATAATACGTTTTTGCAGATTTTACTGAACCAACCCGCAAACGAAATATCAGTCGCGTAACAGTTCGTTGATGCCCGTTTTACTGCGTGTTTGCTCGTCTACGCGTTTTACAATCACGGCGCAGTATAGGTTAATTCCGTTTTTCGATGGCATCGAACCCGATACCACAACTGAATACGGTGGAACCTCACCATACATCACTTCACCCGTCTCACGATCAACGATCTTGGTTGATTTGCCGATGTAAACGCCCATTCCCAACACGGAACCTTCGCGAACGATGCAGCCTTCAACAACCTCTGAACGCGCACCGATAAAACAGTTGTCTTCGATAATTGTTGGCCCAGCTTGCATAGGCTCAAGAACACCACCGATGCCCACACCGCCAGATAGGTGCACATTCTTACCAATCTGTGCGCATGATCCAACAGTTGCCCATGTATCAACCATGGTTCCTTCGTCAACATATGCGCCAAGGTTCACAAAAGATGGCATCAAAACAACGCCAGGTGCGATAAATGCAGATTTACGAACAACGCAATTTGGAACCGCGCGGAACCCTGCGGCCTTCCATTGGTTTTCATCCCAACCCACAAATTTGCTATCAACCTTGTCCCACCAGCCACTGCCTTGTGGGCCTCCAGATTGAATTTCCATATCTTTGATACGGAAACCCAATAAAACCGCCTTTTTGGCCCATTGATTCACGTGCCATGAACCGTCATCCAACTTTTGTGCAACACGCAATGAACCGCTATCCAACGCATTTAGCGTAGCTTCGATGGCTTCACGTGTTTCACCCTGCGTGGCAGGTGTAATCGCGTCGCGATTTTCCCATGCGGATTCAATTGCTGCTTCCAATTGTTCGTTCGACATGTCGGATTCTCCCAATAAATGTTGGGGATGCTATAATTTGAAAATGTGCGAAGGACAATCCAAGTTTCGCTTTCGACAATACGCACGCACTCGACATCGAGGGATAAGCCTATTATGCACGCAGAAAATCACCAGTTGGAGTGCTTCATGGCATTTGATCGTTCAGTTAAAATTGCCCCATCAATTTTGTCAGCAGATTTTGCAAATTTCGGTGCTGAAATCCGTGCAATCGAAGATCACGGCGCAGATTGGGTTCATGTGGATGTCATGGATGGGCATTTTGTTCCTAACCTTACCTTCGGTCCACCTGCGGTAAAGGCGTTCCGTCCACATGTGAAAACAGTGATGGACGTTCACCTGATGATTTCCCCAGTAGACCCATATATCGATGCCTATGCTGATGCGGGTGCTGATGTCCTGACCGCCCATATCGAGGCAGGGCCGCACATCCATCGTACGGTTCAGGCAATCAAAGCGGCAGGGATGAAGGCAGGTGTTGCATTAAACCCTGGAACACCTGCGGAATCTGTTCAACATCTGCTAGACATGGTCGATCTGATTTGTGTGATGACCGTTAACCCCGGATTTGGTGGTCAAAAATTTATCGATATGGCGGATAAAGTGCGCGCGCTGCGCAGCATGATCGGTGATCGTCCTGTTCATATTGAAATCGACGGCGGTGTAGATCCAAATACAGCACCGAAATTGGTCGAGGCAGGCGCAGATGTTTTGGTCGCTGGATCAGCTGTATTCAAAGGCGGGTCCGTCGATAAACCTGAGGTGTACGGACAAAACATGGATGCGATCAGAAAATCGTTTTCTGTGTAAACTAAAACGGCCGCTGATCATTCAGCGGCCGCATTATTTTATTTATTCGAACCTTAGCTTGCTGCAGCAACTGCACGCTTTGTTAGCACCTTAACAAGGTGTGCACGGTAATCACCAGAGCCATGCAGATCACTGATCATGCCATCGCCCGAGACAGACAGTCCTTCGATAGCATCCGCAGAGAAGTTGCCGCTAAGCGCCTCTTCTGCTTCTGTCCAACGAAAAACGCCGTCCTCTGACGCGCCAGTTACAGCAACACGAACACCGTCTGCGTATTTCGCAACAAAAACACCAACCATCGCAAAACGTGACGCTGGTTGTTCAAATTTTTGATAGCTGGCCGCTTCTGGAATTGGGAAGCGAACGTTTGTGATGATCTCTCCCTCTTCTAGCGCGGTTGTGAACATACCCTGGAAATAATCATCTGCCGCAATCGCACGAGAGTTTGTTTCGATTGTTGCGCCTGATGCCAAGGCTGCAGATGGGTAGCACGCCGCTGGGTCATTATTGGCCAATGATCCGCCGATTGTTCCGCGGTTTCGGACAGCTGGATCACCAATGTTTGACGCAAGTGCGGCAAGTGCAGGATAGGCGCCTGCTTCAGCTGCTACAGTCGCGTGTGTTGTTGCACCACCGACAGAAATCCCGCCATCAGCTTCGCAAACACCCTTCATTTCGGCAATACCTGAAAGGCTTACCAATTTTGAGGGGCTGGCCAAACGCTGCTTTAGGGTAGGGATCAATGTTTGACCCCCGCCTAGCGCTTGTGCCTCTTCAGCGGCCATTGCAGAAACTGCATCTGCAATTGTCGAAGGTTTTTCGAACTCAAAGTTATACATTTTTTTGCCTCCGATTAGCTGTTCATCGCTGCCCAAACACGCGAAGGTGATACAGGCATATCGATATGAGTTACATTATG
>JAFMKS010000072.1:6768-8412 GCA_017852835.1 Paracoccaceae bacterium | reverse complement strand
TCCCTGCAACAGCACAATTTTGATTTGATCGTCGGGGCGGATGGGTTGCATTCGAATTTTCGCAAACTCCTTAACCCGTGTAGTCGCGCTTTTTTCACAGGGCAAATTGCATGGCGCAGTGTGGTTGAAAATGTGATTGCCCAACCTGCTGAGGCCCGCGTTCATATGGGGCCCCATCGCCATATCGTGACATATCCCATCCGTGGGGGACGAGATTTGAATGTGGTTTGTATCAAAGAACAAGCCGATTGGAGCGATGAGGGATGGAATCATCCAGATGATCCCAGCATCCTGAAACAGGAATTTGGGGATTTTAGCGGCCTTTTGCCTGTCTTTGATCAGGTGCATACCCTGCACAAATGGGGATTATTTCGCCATCCTGTCGCGGATATTTGGTCCGAGGTGAATGTTGCGATTATGGGGGATGCGGCGCACCCAACCTTGCCGTTTTTGGCCCAAGGCGCTGTCATGGCGATTGAGGATGCTTGGGTTTTGGCGGCCTGCTTCCATCGTGATGGGGTGGGCGGATTACAGGCCTATCAATCCATTCGCATGCCGCGGGTCACGCGGGTATTGGCGGCTGCAAATTCAAATGCATGGAAATATCATTTGGCCAATCCAATTGCGCGCAACCTGGCGCATACCGCATTGGGCGCAGGATCACATATTGCGCCCGCACGATTGGTGCGTCAGCTTGATTGGATTTACGCCCATGATGTGACGCAGGATGTGACTTAGTCATCTAATTCCAACCAAACGGGTACGTGATCAGAGGGTTTTTCGCGTCCGCGTTGTTCGCTATCAATATAACATTGCACCATCATATCCGCGCACGCAGGCGTCATCAAAAAATGATCGATGCGAATACCATCGTTCCGATCCCATGCGCCTGCTTGATAATCCCAGAAACTATAGTGTTCTGGCCCCGATGTTTGGGCGCGAAATGCCTCGGTAAAGCCAAGATTTAGGATTTTGCGCCACGCCGCCAGGGATTCTGGGCGAAACAGGGCGTCTTCACGCCAGGCCTCTGACCGTGCGGCGTCTTCGGCTTGGGGGATGATATTGTAGTCGCCTGCCATGAATGCGGGCATTTCATCCGCCATCAAGGCCTGTGCACGATGGTATAGGCGTTCCATCCACGCCAATTTATAATCAAATTTCGGACCAGGCGCAGGGTTGCCGTTCGGGAGATATAGGCCACACATCCGAATGGCGGTTTTGCCGACCACTGTCGCTTCGATCCAGCGGGCCTGTTCATCTCTGTCATCGCCTGGCAATCCGCGCACCACATCTTCAAGCGGATACTTTGACAGGATCGCAACCCCATTAAATGATTTTTGACCGTGGGTTTCCACGTTGTATCCGCGTTCCTCAAACAAGTCGCGCGGGAAATTTTCGTCAACTGATTTAATCTCTTGTAAAATCGTAACATCAGGGTTGGTTTCATCTAGCCAACGACACAATGTTTCTGCACGTGCCTTGATCCCGTTGATGTTAAACGTTGCAATTTTCATGATGATCCGCCCGAATTTTTTATCTGTATCACCGTTTTTCAATGGCGTGACAAGTGCGAAGCCCGCGTTGAAACGACCCCTGGGATACGCAAATTGTTAATCCATGGGCTTTTTGTGGTGCGATACACAT
>JAFMKS010000072.1:0-6199 GCA_017852835.1 Paracoccaceae bacterium | reverse complement strand
GGGTTTTTGAACACCAACTTCAAATGGCTGATGGCCATTCACTCTGTGTTTGGATGTTTGGGATCGGTATTCTTCATACTTGGCTTTAAAGCCTACCTTTGGCGGGCGCTTTTGTCATTGCATCGCTTTTACCTTTGGCATCCGCAATTTTGGGGTTCATTCCTATTTAATGAGCGCGTATCCATTCTGGCATGGCCCGCAATGTTGATTGGATCAATTGGTGTTGCGATTATGTTTTTGGACGTCATGCCCGAAATGCGCATTGGATACGGTTACCTGATCCTTGGGTTGCTAAGTGCGTCAACGTCATTGGTGATTGCCCGTCTTATCGGGAAATTTGAATCAAATCCAATGGCGCTGATTTTTTGGCCCAGCCTGTTGATGACACTTGGTGCAATCGTTTTGATCGGGGCAACAACGGCGGTTGCCCTGTGTGAATACCGCGAGTCTAAAGAGCGTTAGATTAAAGCGAAAAGCTTGTCCCGCAGCCACACGAACTGGATGCATTTGGGTTTTCAATCACGAACCGTGCGCCAATCAATTCATCGCTAAAGTCGATCACAGCGTTCTGTAAAAAGGGCAGGCTGGCCGCATCGACGAACACTTTTTGCCCTTTTCCCTCTAATACCAAATCATCTGGGTTTTGACCATCCAGGCGGATATCATATTGAAATCCGCTGCATCCGCCGCCTTCCACAGCGACGCGCAGCCCCTGACCTGATCCCGCAGGATCAATTTCAACCAAACGTTCAAAGGCGCGTTCGCTGACTTTTGGTGGCAACTGCATGATGGTCTCCAAAGGGTTATACTTCGATCACATAGGTGATATATAAGCACAGAAAAGCATGAGAACAAGAAAGGCAGCGCAGATGCAGGCAATTTTTGCGGCTGATCCGACAGGAACAAGGGGACGTTTGTTCCTAGAAGCGGAAAGCGCTCATCGCACGCCCTTTCATCGGGATCGCGATCGGATCATCCACTCCTCGGCCTTTCGACGTTTGAAACATAAAACCCAAGTGTTCGTCGAACACGAAGGGGATTATTTTCGCACGCGTCTGACCCATTCGATTGAGGTGGCCCAAGTTGCGCGCACATTGGCCAATGCACTGGGATTGAACCAAGAATTGGCCGAGGCTGTTGCGCTGGCCCATGATCTGGGCCACACGCCCTTTGGGCATACGGGCGAAGACGCCATGGATGAATTGATGCAACCCTATGGCGGGTTTGATCATAACGCACAGGCACTGAAGATTGTGACATCGCTGGAACGATCCTATGCGGAATTTGATGGATTGAACCTGACATGGGAAACGCTGGAAGGAATCGCAAAACACAATGGCCCCGTGGGTCATCCGCTGCCCTATGCATTTGCCGAGTATAACGCGAAACATGACCTTGAACTAAATACCCACGCCTGCGCAGAGGCGCAGGTGGCCGCATTGGCCGATGATATTGCGTATAACAATCACGATTTGCACGATGGTTTGCGTGCGGGGCTCTTTACAGATGATGAGGTGGCGGCACTGCCCTTGGTCGGGCCCTGTTTTGCAGATGTGGACGAAAAATACCCCAAGCTGGACCTGCGCCGCCGCCGAAACGAGGCGTTGCGCCGTTTCTTTGGTGTCATGGTCGAGGATGTCTTGCGTGTGACGCGCGGCAACCTTTTGGACCTTGATCCGCAATCGGCCCAGGATATTCGCATGGCAGGGCGTCCGATGGCGCAGTTTTCAATCGATCTATGGGCTGATTTGAAACAGGTGCGCACATTCCTGTTCACGCGCATGTACCGCGCTCCCAGTGTCGTCGCCATGCGCAAGGATGTCAGCGCCAAGGTGCGTGCCTTGTTCCCCTATTTCATGGAAAAACCCTATTTATTGCCCATGGAATGGCAGGTTGAATTTGCCCATTCCCCCGATGAACAAACCATCGCACGGGTGGTCTGTGATTATATTGCGGGAATGACGGATCGCTTTGCCTTGCAGCAATATGAACAGCTGTTAAACTCTTAATCAGGTATGAGATAGGGATGCGATTATGGCGGCAGGGAATTTGGCCGTTGATCCAGTAATGCAACTGGCAACGATTGGCGTGTCGGGGGTGGGCGCGCAGTGGGTCGCATGGCGTCAGCGTGTGCCTGCGATTGTCCTGATGCTGGGCATCGGATTATTGGCGGGGCCCCTGTTGGGTGTGCTCGATCCCAATGCCGTACTTGGCGATTTGATGACACCGATCATATCCATCGCGGTTGCGGTCATTCTGTTTGAAGGTGACCTAACACTAAACTTTCAACAGCCGCGCGGTGCATCGCAGGGGGTCACGCGCCTTGTTCTGGTGTGGGCACCCCTTGGTTGGATCACCTCGGCCCTTGCTCTTCACTATGTCGCGGCGTCAGTTGGGCGGTTCCGGCTGTGTTCGGCGGGATCATGATTGTCACAGGTCCAGCGGTGATTGCGCCGCTGTTGCGACAGGCCAAATTATCCCATCGTCCCGCGGCCCTGCTTCAGTGGGAGGCCATTGTAGACGACCCCATCGGCGCCCTGGCGGCGGTTCTGGCCTATGAGGTGATCGTGGTCAGTGTGGCCGCATCCACCGGGGGTGCGGCGGCGGTTCAGCTGATCATCGGTTTGGTTGTGTCAATCGCTGCGGGCGTTGCGGGTGGATATGGCATTGCCCAAGCACTCAGACGCGGATGGGTGCCTGAATACATGAAGGTCCCTGTGTTGTTCTCTGTTTTAATTTGTGTTTTTGTAGGTTCAAATGCGTTCTTGTACGAAAGCGGACTATTGGCCGTCACCATCATGGGCGTTTGGATTGCGAATGCAAATCTGCCCTCTTATGAAGAGTTGCGCCGTTTCAAAGAACACGCCATGGTTCTATTGGTGTCAGGTGTGTTCGTGCTTTTGGTCGCCTCAATTGATTTGGGGTTAATAATGGCGCTTGATCTGCGCGCCTTGGCCTTTATCGCCGCAATCATCCTATTGGCCCGTCCCATCACGGTTTACCTCTCTCTGTTGGGCACAAAAATTCCAGATAGTGAGCGTACATTGGTGGCATTCACAGGCCCGCGTGGGATTGTGTTGGTCGCTGTAGCAGGATTGTTTGGCGAACGCTTGGTTGCCTTGGGCATCGCAGATGGCGCGATGATGGCACTGCTGGCCTTTGGATTGGTGGCGGTGACTGTTGTCCTGTATGGATTTACATTGACGCCCGTGGCACGGGCCTTGGGCCTATCGGGTGGGGATGCGCCGGGTGTTTTGATTGTTGGGGGGACCAGTTTGGTGACGCAACTCGGGGCACTTTTGCGCGATTTGGATGTGCCCGTTGTGATTTCCGATACCAATCACCGAAATTTGCGCAATGCCCGCGATTTGGGCGTCCCAGTCTTACACGGTGATGTTCTGTCAGAAGCGGCCGAGCATATGTTGGAATTGCACAGATATGATCACCTGATCGCGCTGAGTGAGAATGAGGCCTATAACACCCTTGTCACAACGGATTTGACCCCTGAATTTGGGCGTAACAACATATTCCAACTGCGCCGTGATCGCGAACACAGCAGCCGCAATGAATTGCCCTCAACCCTTGGGAGTCGTGCGTTTTTTTGGGGATAAAAGCTATTCCAGTAGTTTAGACAAAATGCTGCTGGATTGGCGGATGATCGCCACACGGATCAGCGCGGAGTATCCACTAGAACGTTTTCAACATGACAGGCCAGAGGCGGTGATTGTCGCAACATTGGACGACAAAGCGCGGTTGAAACTTACGCCCGACTTTGAAAAGCTGACCAGTGCCGACGGAATGCGCATTTTGCATTTCTCTCCACCCTTATCCGCCGATCCAGATAGGCAGGGCGCGCCAAAGGACACAATCCTGCATTGACCTTGGGCCACGGCGTGATAAACCGCCCCAAGACAAAGGATAGCTGTTATGAACCTGTTTTCTGATATTCGCGCATTGGTGATTGATTGCCTGCATGCCATGGTCGCCGCAGGTGATCTGCCCGAAGGGTTGGATTTTAAAAATGTCACCGTGGAACCCCCGCGGGATGCATTGCATGGGGACATGGCCACAAACGCAGCAATGGTTTTGGCAAAACCTGCCAAGTTGAAACCACGTGATATTGCGGAAAAATTGGCAACACATTTGGCCAGCGACGCACGTGTCACTGTGGCCGAGGTTGCGGGGCCTGGATTTTTGAACATGCGCTTGGGCGCCCACGCATGGCAAGGTGTTGTTTCAACGGTTCTTGCCAACCCGCAAACCTATGGTCGTTCGGATATGGGGCAGGGACGGCGTGTGAACGTGGAATATGTATCAGCCAACCCAACAGGGCCGCTGCACGTCGGTCATACCCGTGGTGCGGTTTTTGGCGATGCTTTGGCCAGCCTGTTGGATTACGCAGGGTATGACGTCACACGCGAATATTACATCAATGACGGCGGCGCACAGGTCGATGTTTTGGCGCGCTCTGTCTATCTGCGCTATCTTGAGGCGCATGGCCAGGACGTCGCGTTTGAGGATGGCACATATCCAGGTGATTACTTGATCCCAGTTGGTCAGGCGCTTAAGGACAAAGTTGGCGATGCCTATGTCAATCAGAGCGAAGATGTTTGGCTGGCCGAAATTCGTGAATTTGCAACCGCTGCGATGATGGATTTGATCCGCGAAGATTTGGGTGTGCTTGGCGTCAAAATGGATCATTTCTTTAGCGAAAAGTCCCTCTACGGCACGGGGCTCATCGAAAGCGCGATTGATAGCCTGCGCAGCAAGGGGTTGATTTACGAAGGTGTGCTGGAACCACCCAAGGGAAAAAAACCCGAGGATTGGGAACCCCGCGAACAAACCCTGTTCAAATCAACCGAACATGGGGACGATGTGGATCGTCCTGTGCAAAAATCGGATGGCAGTTGGACATATTTCGCCCCTGATATCGCCTATCACTTTGATAAGGTTGAACGGAATTTTGACCTATTGATTGATGTCTTTGGTGCGGATCATGGCGGATATGTCAAACGGATGAAGGCCGCTGTTTCTGCGCTTTCTGATGGGAAAACGCCGCTTGATATTAAACTGACGCAATTGGTGAAGCTGTTCAAAAACGGTGAACCCTTTAAAATGTCCAAACGGGCGGGCACCTTTGTCACCCTGCGCGATGTGGTGGATCAGGTTGGTCCCGATGTGACGCGGTTTGTGATGTTGACGCGTAAAAACGATGCGCCGTTGGATTTTGATTTCGACAAGGTTCTGGAACAAAGTCGCGATAACCCCGTGTTTTATGTGCAATACGCCAATGCCCGTGTTCATTCCGTTTTGCGCAAAGCAACTGAGATGGGCATGGATGTGTCGGATGCGGCATTATCGGCCGCGGATCGTTCAGTATTGGTGCATGACGCGGAATTGGGCGTTGCGCGTAAATTGGCGGAATGGCCGCGTTTGGTGGAAATCGCTGCGCGGACAAATGAACCGCACCGGGTTGCATTTTACCTTTATGAATTGGCAAGCGATCTGCACAGCCTGTGGAACCGTGGCAATGATGAGGTAGCCTTACGCTTTGTCCAAGAGGGCGATGAAACCACAACACAGGCGAAAATTTCGCTTGTCCGTGCCGTTTCTGTTGTTATTTCCGCAGGTCTTGGTATTCTAGGGGTAACTCCAGCAGAAGAAATGCGCTAAAATCTGTATCGCTGTCTGGGGTTATCAGGGCAATACCTTGAGGACGAGATGGCAGAGCAGTTTTATTCAAATGCGTCACAGGCTGGCGCAGATCAGCATTATTTATCAGTAGGCTCGATAATACATTGGTTGGGCACTGGGGTCAGTGTGGCCCTATTAGCAGGTGGTGTTTACTGGGCCTTTAGCATCGCATCGCGCGATGTCACGCAAATCCCCGTTGTGTCGGCACAGATCACGCCCATGCGCGAAGCGCCTGAAAATCCAGGTGGAAAAGCGACGGCAAATCAGGGCTTGAATGTGACACAGGTCGCAGCGATGGAAAACCCACCTGTGGCAGAAACCATTGTTTTGGCTCCTGCGGCACAACCCTTGTCTGACGAAGATTTGCCCGCGGCAGAACGCCTGCAAATGGCAAAGTCCGCGCCCGCGACGACGCAAGAGGGGGAAATCGAACTTGCCGTTGATGTGAATGCCTTGGCCGATGCGATCATCGCAGGTGAAAAACCCCTAAGTGACATTCAACCCA
>JAFMKS010000071.1 GCA_017852835.1 Paracoccaceae bacterium | reverse complement strand
CATCAGTGACGTTTTGATATGGGTGGATTTCGCAATAAACGTTCAGCTCGCGCAGGCGCCGCGCAATCAGCTGCGTTACCTGACTTCCAAAGTCGATGATGAGGAGGCGGTCATGAGATGTTTTTTCCATGCCCATCCTGTAAATTGAGTGTTGTTGTTTCGCAAGCCTATTCCCCACTGCCAAATGCCGCAGCGCAACAATTATTTTGATATCAATGTCGCTTTCCCCCCTATTGGGACGGAAAACACCCCTGTTGATTTTTCTAGCCGCGCTAAATAATGCGCAACGAATTGTATTTACCTTTGAAGAAAGGATTAAAAATGAGCGAGGCAAGAACAGCGCGTCGGGGCCGTGGTGGCGGTGGTGCCGCACGTCGGGCAGAGCGGACATCCGTGAAAATCGAAACGGCGAAGTACATCGAACGGAATATCCCAAACTTTGAAATCCTGAATGAAGAGGCGTTGAAAATCATTGAAACCAATGCCGAAACCATTTTGGAAGAGGTTGGCGTCAATTTTGTGAACAACCCTGCCGCACTGGAACGCTGGAAAGAGGCGGGCGCAACCGTTGTGGGTGAACGCGTACATATCCCTCGCGGCCTTGCGCGCAAATTGTGCTCAACTGCGCCAAAGACGTTTACGCAACATGCCCGCAATCCAGAGCGGTCAGTTGAAATTGGCGGGCGCAACTTGGTTTTGGCGCCCGTGTATGGTCCGCCCTTTGTGCGTGATTTGGAAGGCGGTCGCCGTTATGCGACCATGGATGATTTCCAGAAATTCGTGAAATTGGGCTATATGTCGAAATGGTTGCACCATTCAGGTGGGACCGTGTGCGAACCCACAGATGTGGCTGTGAACAAGCGTCACTTGGATATGTTGTTGGCACATATGGAATTATCGGACAAACCTTTCATGGGGTCGGTGACCGAACCCAGCCGCGCTCAAGACAGTGTTGAGATGTGTGAAATCCTGTTTGGGAAGGATTTTGTGGAAAACAACACGGTCATGACATCCTTGATCAACATCAACTCTCCTATGACGTTTGATGATGTGATGATGGGCGCGATGGAGGTGTTTGCCGCGAAAAATCAGGCCTGCATCGTATCCCCCTTTATCGTGGGTGGTGCCATGGCGCCTGTGTCGGTTGCGGGAACATTGACCCAAGTTCTGGCCGAAGTCTTAGCAGGAGTGTCCTATAACCAGTTGATCCGCCCTGGTGCTCCTGTAATCTTTGGGACCTTTGTGACATCAATTGATATGAACTCTGGCGCGCCGACATTTGGCACACCAGAGGCAAGCCATATACTATATGGTGCGGGTCAATTAGCGCGTCGCATGGGATTGCCGTATCGTTCAGGTGGGGGTTTGTGTGGTTCAAAACTGCCTGATGCGCAAGCAGCGTACGAGACATCAAACACATTGAATGCGGCCCTGATGGGGGGCGTGAACTTTATGTTGCATGCCTGTGGTTGGTTGGAAGGGGGGCTTGTGTCCTCATTCGAAAAATTCGTGATGGACGCGGATCAGTTGGGGATTTTGCACCACTTGGCCAAAGGTGTCTCTGTGGACGAAAACGCCCAAGCGATGGACGCCATTCGCGAAGTTGGTCCAGGCGGCCACTATTTGGGATGTGCGCATACCCAAGCCAACTTTAAAGAGGCGTTCTGGCGCACCAGTGTATTGGATTACAAACCCTTTGAAACATGGGATGAAGAAGGTGCGCGCGACACCTATACCTTGGCTGCAGCACGCGTGAAAACCATGTTGGAGACCTATCAAAAACCCGCCATGGATCCTGCGGTGAATGAGGCCTTGCACGCCTATGTGGCGCAGAAAAAGGCCTCTATGCCAGACAGCTTTACCTAAGCTGCCATTTGGCGCAGCCGCGCGGTTGCTTGGGTCGCCTCGGCAATCAGCGAGGTTAAAATGGCGATCTGATCTTGGATTTGATATGCGGCGTCGTTCAGGCGCCGCATTTTGTTTAATTCGGCCTCTTTTTCAAACAACGTATCCAATAATGCCGACAGGCTTTTGGGTTTTTGCCAGCCAAACGGATGCAGCAAATGGGATTTAAGTTCATGGGTCGTAACCCCGTGGCGCGCAGCCTGAACTAAAATTTTGGGGTGATTGGTAGCAGAAAGTGTCATGTTGTGTCCTCATGTCTTAGGATCACAAGGCTGTGGTGATCTTTTTACCAAAGCTTCGGTGCAACGTGCCAGCGGGTAAGAGATTGTTCACAAATTAGAAACAATCTGTCCCTCATCACTAAATTTTTAACCAAACTGTAAACAATCCACAGTCTGGTGATCGGTATCAACGTTGCCGAAAGCGCGATAAAATGTGCAAATGGCCGCGGATCAGGGGCTTCAAAAAGCTGCCGCGCAATATGTATGGAACAAGATACAAGGCAAACCAATGCGCGAAATTGCGCGGACGACTGGGGTACATGCCTCAACTGTGATACGCCATGTGCGCAAAATTGAAAATAATGCTTAGAATCCAAAAATTCAGGCGTTGATCCGCGCCGCGGAGGCCGCGCCAATGGATATGGGACATTCTGTTGGGGCAGAAATCGCGAGGGCGAAAAAATCACTGCGTACCACTGGCGCGGTGTTGGTGGTATCTAAGGGGATGAAACGGGCAGTGGTTCTGTACCCAACAGGTGAGGGTGATTTCAAACAGGCTATAGTTATTTCCGACGCCGCGGTTCATATGATGGTCTTGCAATCCACTGTGCGGCCCATCGCGCACGGACGCATCACAAAATATGTGCTGAGCGAAGCGGCCGATGGATCATTACCGATCGAGGCAGCCGCGCGTGTGCGATTGGTCGATTCCCCGATGGAAAATTTGGCCCGCCGCAAAAATCATGAGGGGCGCCCATTTTCAGAGCGTGATTTGATCAATGCAGGGCTGCGCCTGCATAAGGAATTTAGGTTAACAGGATGCGAAGAACAGATCGAAACCTAACTAGATGATCTGCTGTGTCAGCGGCGCGATTCTGACCTGCCCGAAACACCCGCAGAACAACGTGCATTGTAACAGTTTCGCGTGACGCTAGAGGATTTGGGTCCAGGATTGGCCGAAGTTGCGGTGCGCTGTTGCTGTTTTGAGCAGGGTTTGGAAAAACGGAACAAATCATGGGAGGGTCGGCGCGTTCGGGCAAAATCATGCTGCGCATCGCGTTACAACGATTGAAGTTGTATTATGATAAATTGCATGGTGCAGGCGGCGGCACGATTGGCTAGGGGGTTGTAACGGCCCTTAAGGGTGATAATTTAGGGTTATGAATATCACACTGAAACAAGTTGAATATTTTATTGCCCTTGTGCGCGAACGCAACTTTGGGCGCGCCGCGGCAATGATGAATATTTCCCAGCCTGCCTTATCCGTTCAGATAAAGGAATTAGAGGATCGGCTGGGCGCACAATTGGTGGAGCGACAAAGCCGTGATGTCGTTCCAACCCCTTTTGGTCGCATGATCCTTGAACATTGCTATGCCATTCAAAACGACGTGCGCGCCTTGGAAGAGGCCGCGCGTTGGCGCGGCGGGGTGATAGGGCAATTGGCCCTGGGTTTAATCCCGACCATTGCGCCCTATGTCGTCAGAGATGTCATTGCCGCGCTGCGTGCCTCTGATCTGAATCTTGAGTTACAAATTCACGAAGGGAAAACCGAAACCCTAATCGCACAGCTGCGCAGCGGGGCGATTGATGCGGCTGTTGTCGCCTTGCCCATTCCCTTGGCTGGATTTCATTTTGATCCACTTTTTGACGATCATTTTTTGCTGGCTGGATCACAGCGCCGTCTGATGGATGTTCCCGAACAGGTTTTGCCCCATCAATTGGGAGATGCACAAATGATTCTGTTAGAGGATGGGCATTGTTTAACCGATCAGGCGCTTGAGGTCTGTGGCCGCGACAAAAACCATGCACAAATCAATCTAGGGGCCGCATCAATGGCGACCTTAACCCAATTGGTGGGTGCGGGTTTTGGCCTGACGTTGATGCCCGAAATCGCGGCCCCGTTTGAGGTGGCTGGGCGGGATGCGGTTAAGTTGCGCCGTTTCACAGGTGCTGAACCCAAACGACAAATTGGCCTGTTGCGGCGAGTAACATCGCTTGATGGTGATTGGGGTGCTGATTTGTGCCGCGTTCTATCTGATGCGGGGCAGGCGGCGGTTGCGCGTGCGCGCGCTAGCTTTTAAGATTTTGCATAGCGGGTATTTCATCAGATGCCTTACAGATCCAAAAATTTGTGTTACATAGGCCGAAATAGGTTAGGATAAACATTGTGCGTGATCTAAAAATCCCAGCAGAGCGTCATCCCGAAAAAGCGCATCGCCCCGATAATGAACAGCCCAAAAAACCCAGTTGGATCCGCGTAAAAGCGCCCGTAAGCGAGGGGTATAAACAAACGCGTGATATCATGCGGGCCAATAATCTGGTCACCGTCTGTGAAGAGGCAGGTTGCCCGAACGTAGGCGAATGTTGGTCACAGGGGCACGCAACCATGATGATCATGGGTGAAATTTGTACCCGCGGTTGCACGTTCTGTAATATCGCCACGGGTCGTCCTGATGAATTGGATGCCTTTGAACCTGGTCGGGTTGCGGATGCGGTTCAAAAACTGGGGCTTAATCACGTGGTTATCACATCTGTGGATCGCGATGATCTGACCGATGGTGGTGCCGAACATTTCGCACAAACAATCCGCGCCGTGCGCCATCGCAGTCCAAACACAACCATCGAAATTCTGACGCCTGATTTCCTGAAATGTGAAGATAGCGTGCTGGAAACCGTGGTAGCCGCACGTCCCGATGTGTTCAACCATAACCTAGAAACGGTCCCAAGGCTTTATCCAGAGGTGCGCCCAGGGGCGCGGTATTTCCATTCCCTACGCCTGTTGCAGCGGGTCAAGGATATGGATCCATCCATGTTCACGAAATCGGGGATCATGGTGGGGCTGGGCGAAGATCGTCAATCAGTTTTGCAGGTGATGGATGACATGCGGTCTGCGGATATTGATTTTCTAACGATTGGTCAGTATCTGCAACCAACCCCAAAACATCACCGTGTTGATCGTTTTGTCAAGCCAGAGGAATTCAAATCCTACGAAACCGCAGCCTTTGGTAAAGGGTTCTTAATGGTCTCGGCAACCCCGCTGACACGATCATCCTATCATGCTGGGGATGATTTCGCCCAATTACGTGCGGCGCGTCAGAAAAAATTGGGATTGGCATAGCATTCAGGCCGAGGGCTAATTCATGGGCGCCATCTGCACCTTGTTAGGGTGGCGATTCAAATTCCAGCTTTCTGGCCACATGTTATATTTCTCAAGCCCGGCCAACAGCAGGCTAAACCCAAGGATAACACCCCACATCATCAGTTGTTTTTTGCTAGGTGGACGCCTGATCCACATGGCCATACGCCATAGCAATTTGTCATACTGCATGAAATCATCCTCATAATACCCGATATCGGATTGCGTCCTATGATCCTAGCGGGGTAATTTTAGGGCAGGAAAGGACTAATTTTATGACACAGGACACATGGGCCTATGTAACATGCAACGCAGGGCGCGTTGAGTATTCAATTTTTGATGCGCGTTACACTCGCTTGGCACATGGGGCGGTGGCCCTGTCTGAATTTGGCCCGCATGAACCAAAGGACGTGTTAACATCATTGGATGTTTCCTTTGTTGTGTTGGATGGCGCGTTCGCAGGGCAAGGTGTGACATGTCCTGCATCGCTTGCCGCACCCATCGAAATTGGGGGGCAATTTGCCCGCATGGCGCGGTTTACTGACAAATCTGCGCCAGATCAGTGTTTTGCGCATGCTGCCGCGCTTGGGGCCTTTGTCGCGGATCACGCCAAATGGGATGGGATCGTTATTTTTGCAGGCCAAGTCACAACATGGGCCCATGTCAGCGCGGGTGAGTTGATTTCATTTCGCAGCAGCCTTGCCCTGAAAATAGCCTGTGATGTGATGCGTGATCGTGGTTTGGATACCCCTGATCAGGTGGGTGATGGGTTTAATGATGCGGTTGGCAGTGGATTATCGAACCCCGAAACCGTGTTCAGAAAACTGAGTGCTTCGGTGGGGGCCGAAACCCATTTGGGCCACGTGTTGGGTGCGGATTTGGCGGCCTCTCGTTCCTATTGGTTGGGACAGGATATCGTCATTTTAGGCGAGGGGGACGCGGCGCATTGGATCGAAGTCGCCCTAAAATCGCAATTCGCCATGGTGCGGCGCGATCCACAGGATTATTTGGGCCGTGGCGCCCGTGCCGTGCGCGCGCATGTGATGGGAGAGACATAAGATGAAACGCCTAGAAACCGAATGGCAGGCGCAGCCGCTGTTTCAAATCACACTGTCCAGCGATCAGATGCAGGTCGATGTCCTAAACCTTGGCGCGGTTTTACAACGGATTTCCTGGGCGGGGCAGGATCATAACCTGTGTTTGGGCTATCCAACTGTTGATCCATACCTCATCAACCCAGGAAAATTGGGGGCAATCGTTGGACGATATGCCAATCGCATCAATCAGGCACAGGCGATGATCAACGGTGTTTCGTATGAGTTCGATGCCAATAATGGCGCACATTGTTTGCACGGGGGGCGTGAAACGCTGGGGCTGCGGGCCTTTGATGTTTTGGAACATGCCCGATCGCACGTAGTTTTGTTTCAACGCATGCCTGACGGTCACATGGGGTTTCCGGGGGCGTTGGATGTGTGGGTCACCTATCGCCTGCTGGGGGCGACGTTAGGGGTTGATATTCGCGCGAAAACCGATGCGCCTACGCTGTGCAATATCACGGGCCATGCCTATTTCAACTTCACAGGCGCACCAACAATCGCCGATCATCAATTACAGGTGGCCGCATCACAGATTTTGCAGGTGGATGAAACGGGTATCCCAAGTGGGGAAAAAATGAATGTTGCAGGGACGCAGTTTGATTTTCAGACGCCCGCAGACCTGAGGCAAGGGGATCATCCGGTGATGATTGATCACAATTATTGTGTGTCTGATGATCGCACGGAACTGCGCCCAATTGCATGGCTGTCAGGGGGCGATACGCAGGTGGAATTGGCCAGCACTGAACCGGGTCTACAAGTTTACACAGGCGCAGGGTTGGGGGCCGATTTGCCGTCCGCCCCAAGGGGACGGGCATTTCATCCATATGCAGGGATCGCATTAGAGCCGCAAATCTGGCCCGACAGCCCAAATCATCCCAAATTTGCACAGGCAATTTTGCGTCCAAATGACGAATATCATCATCAAATCGAATACCGTTTTACGCGATGTTAAAGGCGATTGTATCCCATTATTTTACTAGTCCAGATCATGCGCGGTCTGAGTGAATGCGAAGACTAATCGCGTGTGATCAAGTACACGCCCGTCCTCATGGGTGGGGGCTTCGTTGCCTCAGCCCTGTTAACTGCCCAGGGGCGTATGCGTCGCTTCCGAATTGTAAGTAGTGCTAATTGAAGGATAGTAAGCATCCACAAGCGCAAATTTCTAATCCTGCGACCGAAATCTATAAATCCCGTACGCCCAGCGATTCCTCAAGCATGGGGATGAACAGGGTGGCATCCTCGCTAAATGGATGAATTTTCTTTAGTAACTTAAAGCTATTTAACGCTTTTTCAGGTTCGTTCAGATGCATGTTGATCAATCCCAAACCTGATATCGCGCCAAAATGGCGCGGTTCGCGGATCAGTACCTCGTAAATATCAGCCTCAGACCCAACAAAATCACCCTGTAAAAACCGAACAGTCGCGCGTTTGTTCCACGCTTCGGTGAAATTGGGATTTGATTTCAGGATGCTTGTGAAAATCGCCTCGGCCTGTTTGAAGCGTTTTTTGTCCATCGCGCCGATGCCCTTGTCCATCAGCTGTCTTTCGCGATCACTTTCATAGGCACCCAACCATTCAATCCAAATGCTGCGTACAATGCTGTCGGCATCTGATTTGGTCTTTGCAAGTGCCAGATTATCCAGCAGCGCGTCAGCAGAACCCGCCCAAAGTGGCGCAGCAAAGAGGCAGAAGATCAGGATCAAAATTTTGCGCATGGTCATCACTTTCCTTTGATCCTATAAAGGGTAGCACGTGCACAAAGAAGGTCAAAAAATGATCCGTAAATACATCTGGCCCTACATCGCCCCGATTTTTCACAGCAAATCAGCCGAGCCTGTTTTGCGGGTGCTCGGCATGTTTTTGGTGGTCTTTGGGTTGGTTTACACCTTGGCGGGGTTCTTCCTTTAGGCGCGTTTTGTGATCCATCCACCCCCGTAGATGCGCGATCCATGCGTGTCATAAAATACGCAGGCCTGACCAGGGGAGACGCCCTCTTCTGGGTTTAATAATTCAACTTCGGCGCGTTTCTCATTGATGGGGCGCAAAATCGCCTCGCGCGGGGGGCGCGTTGAGCGGACCTTGA